>JAICGY010000126.1 GCA_025922915.1 Candidatus Methylomirabilota bacterium
CGAGCCCGGCACCGAGCCGCGCGCGCCCGTGCGCGTCGTCGCCTGTCCCACCCGCGGCGAGGGTGACACGGCCGCCCTCGCCATGCTGCGCGACCTGCTGGAGCCTCGCCACGTCGCGCTGAAGCTGGTCTCGCCCGACCTGCTGGTCGCGGAGGCGGTCGGGCTCGTGGAGCGCGAGGGCGGCGAGGTGGCGGTGGTGGGCGCACTCCCTCCGGGCGGAGTCGCGCAGGCGCGCTACCTGGTGAAGCGCTTGCGCGCCGGCGTGCCCGGCCTGCGCATCGTCGTCGGGCGCTGGTGCGCCACCGAGGACGAGGAGCCCGCGCGCGCCGCGCTGCGCGCCGCCGGCGCCGAGGAGGTCGCCGACTCCCTCGTGGCCGCGAGCGAGCACATCGGCCGCCTCGCCCGGCTCACCGCCGAGCCCGCGCGCCCGCCCGCCGCGCCCGCCGCCCGGCAGGTCTAGGCCGCGCCGGCGCTGCTCCCCCCCGACTTGGTGGGCCGGACGACGAGCACGGGACAGGGCGCGGCCCTCACGATGCGCTCGGCCACGCTGCCGATCAGCACGCGCTCGAGGCCGGTCCGGCCGTGCGTGCCGACGACCAGCAGGTCCGCGCCGTCCCGGGCGGCCGCGTCGACGACCGCCTCCGCCGGCGGGCCCGTGAGGATCACGCCGCGGGCCCCGACCCCGCGCGCTTCCGCGGCGGCGGCGCGCTGGTCGAGGGCCTGCTGCACCCAGCGTCGCTGCTCTTCCCAGACGGCGTGCACCTGACCGGTGGCCACCTCGGGGTAGGTGGGCATCTCGACGAAGGCGTGCACGAGCACGACCTCCGCGCGGTGCACGCTGGCCAGATTCTCGGCGACCTGCCACGCGTGCTCGGCCGGCTCGGAGAAATCCGTTGCGCAGAAGATCCGGTGGAAGAGCCGCCCCATGCCGGCGCCACCGTGCACCCCGCGTGCCAGCCGTCCGGGTCGGCGGCGGCGTCACCTCCGGAGGCGTGCGAGGAAGCCGGCGATCGCTTGCGCGATCTCGACTGGCGAGTCCTCCTGCAGGAAGTGGCTCCCCCGCACGGTGACCTCCTCCTGGTTCGGCCAGGCGCGACAGAACTCCCGCTGCGGTCCCACCAGGATCGCGCCCGGGTCGGCGTTGACGAAGAGCTTGGGGACCGGGCTGTCGGCGAGCCACGTCGCGTAGGCGTCGACGAGCGCGACGACGTCGGGCGGCTCGCCGTCGATCGGGATCTCGCGAGGCCACGTCAGCGTCGGGCGGCGGCGCTCGCCGGCCTCGCGGAACGGCGCCCGGTAGCGCTCCATCTCCTCTGGCCGCAGCGGCCGCAGCACGCTGCCGGGAAGGATGCGCTCGACGAAAACGTTCTTGACGAGGATCATCTCCTCGCCGGCCGGCGAGCGGAGTGCCTGGAAGATCTTGCGGGCGGCTTCCGGCCACTCCGCCCACGTGACGGGCCGGACGATGGCCTCCATGTAGACGAGCGCCCGCACCCGCTCGGGATGCCGGCGAGCCCAGTGGAATCCGAGCGCCGATCCCCAGTCGTGACCGACGACCGTCACGCCACGCAGGTCGAGCGCGTCGAACCACGCGTCGAGGTAGCGGGCATGGTCCCCGAGGCGGTAGCGGCCGGCGGGCGCCGTGCCCGAGTCGCCCATGCCGATCAGATCGGGCGCCAGGCAGCGGTGGCCGTCGGCGAGCGGCGCGATCACGTTGCGCCAGAGGTAGGACGAGGTGGGGTTGCCGTGCAGGAACACGACGGGGTCCCCGGCCCCGGTGTCGACGTACGTCAGATGGCTGTCCAGCACCTCCAGCCGCCGCCGGGGGTGGGTGTCCGCGGTTCCGGGTGCCTCCTGGCTCATGTGGCCCTCCTCGTGCGCGCGATGGTAGCCCACGCCGGCCGGCCCGGGCCTTGCTGTCCTGGACGCCCATGCCGGGGCGCCTTCTCGTCGGCACCAGCGGCTGGGTGTACCCGCACTGGCGGGGCGTGCTGTATCCGCCGGGCCTGGCCGCGCGCGACTGGCTGCCGTACTACGCCGAGCGCTTCGCCACCGTCGAGATCAACAACTCGTTCTACCGGCTGCCCGCCAAGGCCGCCTTCCGGGGCTGGCGGGCGGCGGTGCCGCCGTCGTTCACCTTCGCGGTCAAGGCCAGCCGCTACCTGACCCACCTCAAGCGGTTGCGCGAGCCCCGGGCCCCGCTCGATCGGTTGCTCCGGCGGCTGCGGCCGCTCGGCCCGAGCCTGGGGCCGGTGCTCTTCCAGCTGCCGCGCCACGTGCACCACGACGCCCGGCGTCTGGACACCTTCCTGCGCGCGCTCGCCCGGCAGCGGCTCGTGCCCGGGCTGCGCACGACGCTGGAGGTCCGCCACGCGTCGTGGCTGACGCCGGCGGCGACCGACCGGCTCGCCGCGGCCGGCGTCGCGCTCTGCTTCCACGACGCGCGAGTGCAGCCGGTGACGGGGCCGGTGACGGCGGACTTCGTCTACGTCCGCCGTCACGGCACGACGCGCCGGCTCCGCGGGTCGTACACCGAGCCCATGCTGCGCGCCGACGCCGCCCGCATCCGCGCCTGGCTCGCGCGCGACCTGGACGTGTACGTGTACTTCAACAACGACGGGGGCGGCATGGCGGTCCGGAACGCCGAGCGGCTGCTCAGCATCCTCGGCCAGGGCGCGCTGCGGCGCGCCGCCTAGGTCACCGGGGGCCTGGACCCCGACGCCCCGGCGAAGCCGCGAGGGCTCGTCACACCGACACTCCTAGGGTCGCGTCGGAGCAGGTAATTGTATGTTTGACAAGCCACATCTAGGAAAATTAGTTCACCGCGCCGGCCGCAGTGTGTCAGAATCGCCGCGCGTTTATGAAAGCGGTTGCCCAGCGTCTCGCCGGCACGCTTGTCGTCGCCTTCATAGTCCTCGTCACCGGCTGTGGCAGCAGCCGCGTCGTCTTGCCGTTCGCCCTCGATCTCACCGCGCTCACGCCGCCCCGGGATCCGGCGGGGTTCACCTCCAACGAGGACGCCGTACGCGGCATCGCCGCCATCATGGGCCGGGAGCTCGGCCTGCCGCTGCCCGCGCGCTTCACCGTGTTCATCTACTCCGGGCGCGCGGGCTTCGAGCGCGGGCTCGTGGAGGACGCGCACGTGGCGCCGATGCGCGCCGCCGAGCTCTCCGAGTTCGCCGTCGGAATCGGCAAGCGGCGCCTCCTCCTGCTGAACGACGAGGGCAGCACCGCGCGCGGCCGCGAGTGGCTGCGCCTGATCGCCCACGAGCTCGCCCACGTCTCGCAGATCGAGATGGCGGAGGGCGAGGGCCGCGCCGAGCAGTGGCTCGCCGAGGGCATGGCGGAGTGGGTGGCGTTCGCGGTGCTCGAGCGGCTGTCGCTCGACACGATCGCCAACCGCCGCGCCGTCGCCACCCGCGGGATCCGGAACCACGCCGCGCTCGTGGCGGCGCGCCTCGACCTCGAGACCCTCGGCAACCCGCGGGGCTTCACCGTCCGGCATCTCCGCGAGGGGTCGCTGCCGACCTACCAGCTCGCCTTCCTGATGGCGGACTACCTCATCACGCGCGACGGGTTCGAGCGCGTCGTGGAGTACTTCCGCTCGTGCGAGCGCCGCCGGGACCGCTACGCGAACTTCCGGGACACCTTCGGTCAGGGCCTCGAGGACTTCGAGCAGGAAGTCCTCGCCCACCTCAAGCGCGTCGTCCGCTGATCCGGCACGGGCCGGCGCCGGCCGGTCCCGGCGCTCGTCGCACGGTATACTCGTCGCGAAGGGGTGCCCCATGAAGTCAGGCTCGATCGTCGCCGTCCTCGGCCTGCTCGTCCTCGCCGGCGCCGCCCCCGTGGGCGCGGCGTCCCCGACGGAGACGGTGCAGGCGTACACCGAGGCGGTGATCAAGGTGCTCGAGGACCCGGCGCTCAAGGACCAGACGCAGGAGCGGCGGGAGGCGGTGCGCAAGGTCGCCATCGAGGTCTTCGACGTCGAGGAGACAGCGCGCCGCGCGCTCGGCCGCCACTGGCAGGCGCGCACGCCGGCCGAGCGCGAGGAGTTCGTCCAGCTCTTCACCGACCTCCTCGCCAACTCCTACCTCTCGAAGATCGACCTGTACGGCGGCGAGCGCGTGCGCCTGGTCGACGAGAAGCTCGACGGCGCCAACGCCGTCGTGCGCACCCGGGTGGTCAGCCGCCAGGGGACCGAGGTGCCGGTGGAGGCGCGCATGCACCGCCGCGGCGAGCGCTGGCTCATCTACGACGTGGTGGTGGAGAACGTCAGCCTCGTCTCGAACTACCGGTCGCAGTTCGACCGCATCATCCGCACGCAGTCCTTCGACGAGCTGCTCCAGCGGCTCCGCACGCGGGGCGGCGACGCCACCGGCGCCGATGCGGCCGGGGCGCAGCGGAGCTGAGCCGGGAGCGGGGGATGGCGCGCACCGCGGTGCGCACGGTCACGGTGGAGGTGAGCGGCTGGCCCACGCGCTTCGTGGGCGGCGACGGCAGCACCGGCCGCGTCTTCGCGGAGCCCTTGCCGGCGGGCGCGAGCGTCCGGTCGGTTTTGCGCGCGCTGAGCGCGCGGTACCCCGAGCTGCACGCCGCCCTCTGGCACGGCGAGGAGCTGGGCGAGCACATCGAGGTGCTCGTCAACGACGCCGTGCTCGGCATCAGCCACGAGCTCGACTCGCCGCTGGCCCCCGGCGATCGCGTCGCGCTGCTCGCCCAGTTCATGGGCGGTCGCTGATGGCGACCTACCGCGTCGTCGCCTGGAAGGACATCCCGGCGGTCGTCGAGGCGGCCGACGCGGCGGGACAGGTCACGCGGCCGCTGAGCGACCGCTTCCAGGCGCTGATCGACTCCGTCGCCACGCAGCTCGGCCTCCACGAGGAGGACACGTACCTGGAGCACTGGGGACGCTCCGACGACCAGGAGCGGGCCGGGTCGGCGCACGAGGTCGCGGAGGCGGTGGCCGCGGAACTCGAGGCCCGCTTCCCCGACTTCATCGCCCGGGCCTTCCGCACGTGATTCCGGCGAAGCTGATCGAGGACGTCGCCCGGGAGCTCACGGGACGGGCCGCGATCGACATCCCGGGCGACTACCGGGCGGGCGTGGAGCTGGCGCGGGATCGGGAGCGGAACCGGCTCGCCCGGTTCGTGCTCGACCACATGCTGCGCAACTGGGACGTCGCCACGGCGGACCGGCGGCCCATGTGCGCCGACACCGGGCTGCCGCGCTACTACGTCCGCGCCGGCAACGAGGCGGCGGTGGAGGGCGGCCCGGTGGCCGTCGAGCGCGCGCTGCGGCGCGCGACGGCGGAGGCGACCGCCGCCATCCCGCTTCGTCCCAACCGCGTGCACCCGCTCACGCGCGTCGACCGCGACAACAACGTCGGCGTGCACGCCCCGGAGGTCACGTGGGCCTTCGAGCCGGGGGCCGACTGGATCGACCTCACCACCGTGCACAAGGGCGGCCTCTTCGGCACCGACTACCGCATGCTCTTCCCCGCCGACGGCATCGGCGGGCTCAAGCGCTTCTTCGTCGACACCCTGGTCGAGCACGGCAAGCGCGGCCTCGCCTGCCAGCCCGCCATCGTCGGGGTCGGGATCGGCGGCGCCAAGGACACGTGCATGCGCCTGGGCAAGGAGGCGGCCTGCCTGCGCGTCGTCGGCAGCCGGAACCCCGACCCCGTCATCGCGCGCCTAGAGGCAGAGCTCACGGAGCTGGGCAACTTCATCGGCATCGGCGCCATGGGGTTCGCCGGCACCTCGCTCGTCGTCGCCACCCACGTGGAGATCGCCTACACCCACACGGGCGGCATGCCGGTGGCCATCCACCAGTTCTGCCTGTCCTCCCGCCGCGCCACCGCGCGCGTCCACGCGGACGGGCGGGTCGAGTTCCGGGCCGATCCGCTGTGGTTCACGGACTACTACCGGCGCGAGGGGGTCGAGTGACGGTCGCCCGCCTGGACGACGTGCGCATGGCCGAGGTGCACCTGACGACGCCGGTCACGGACGAGGCGATCGCCGGGCTGCAGCTCGGCGACGTCGTCTACCTCTCGGGCGTGCTCTACACCGCGCGCGAGGGCGTGTACCGGAAGGTGGTGGACGAGGGCCAGGGGCTGCCGGCCTCCGTGCGGGCCCTCACCAACGTGAACTTCCACTGCTCGCCGGCCGCCACCGTGCGTCCCGACGGGACCCACGTCGTGGAGGCGGTGACGGCCACCGCCTCGTTCCGGTTCGGCAAGTCCATGAGCCGGTGGTTCGAGCGGTCGGGAGCCCGGGTCGTCGTCGGCAAGGCCGGCCTCACGGAGCTCGCCTACCGCGAGTGGTTCGTGCCGCACGGCGCCGTCTACCTCACGACGGTCGGCTACGGGATGGGCGCGGCCTACGGGCGGTGCATCCGGCGCGTCGTGGAGGTGCACTGGCTCCAGCAGCTCGGCATCGCGCAGGCGATGTGGGTGCTCGAGGTGGAGCGCCTGGGCCCGTTCCTCGTCGAGGGCGATCGCGAGGGCCGCAGCCTCTTCGCCCTGGCCAACCGCGAGATCGACCGCCGTCTCGGGGAGGTCTACACGGGGCTGCCGCCCTACGCCATGGGCCGTTTCGGCGAGACCGTCGACCGGACCTCGGAGGTCGTGTAGCGGGCGGCTCGCCGGCGGAAGGTCGACGACGAGCAGGAGGGGGTGGTGGACCAGCCGCTCCCACCGGGACCCGAGCCAGCGCGAGGCGCCGAGACGAAGGCCGCGCGAGGCGAAGAGGGCGGCCCAGGCGGCGGGGTCGCGGAAGGCGAGCGGGGCGTTCATGCGGCCGCCGTGACGCAGGCGGTTGAGGCGGCCGTCGAGCAGGTCGAGCCACACGCGGTCCCGCGGGGTGCGGGCGATGGACTCCGTCACGATCAGGCGCCGGTGCGTCACCCGCACCGCCTCGTCGAGCACCGCCTCGGGCCGGTCGCAGTGGTGCAGGACGAGGAGGAGCAGCGTCGTGTCGAAGGTCCCGTCCGCGAAGGGCAGGCGGGCGCCGTCGTACACGGCGTACGGCACGCGCGCCCGCGCGAACGGCCCCACGTCGACGGCGCACGCCCAGCCTCCCCGGTCCGCGAGGAGCCCGGCGGTCACGTACGCCTCGCCGGCGCCCAGGTCGAGCACGCGTCGGCCGAGCACGTGGGGGAGCACGTCGGCCACCTGCCGGCGCGCGTAGCGGCGCAGGAACGCCTGGACCACGCTCAGGAGCGCTCGCGGAGCGTCTCCAGCAGCGCGCGCGCCTCCGGGACGTCCTTCATGGTCCAGTCGGCGGGATTGGTCGGTGCCCGCTCGGCGAGGACCGCCTCCAGCTCCCGCCGCGCCTCGGCGATCCGGCCGGTCTTGACGAGGGTCTTCGCGAGACCGACGCGCAGCCCCGTGGAGCGCGGGTCCTGCCCGAGGCCCGTCCGGAACATCCGCTCGGCCCGCTCGAGATCGCCGCCGAGCAGCCGCGGCACCTCGAGGTAGACGTTGCCGGCGAGGGCGTAGACGGCGGTGAACCCGGGGTCGAGCTCGAGGATCGTGCGGATCTCCTCCTGCACGGTCGGAAGCAGGAAGAGCGAGCGCACGATGCCCTTGGTCTGCCCCCAGCGCGCGGTGTTCACCGCGAACCAGAAGTGCGTGGCGGCGTCGCGAGGCGTCCGCTCGAGCGCGCGCCGGGCGGCCTCGCGGCCTCGATCATAGGCCTCGAGCTTGGCCGCGGCCGAGGTCGCGCGAATCTCGCCCCACAGGAACCAGGCGCGGGCGAGTGCCGCGAGGGTGGCGGGGTGAGGGTCGTCGGCGGCGTCCCGGGCCAGCGCGTCGCGGATCGTGTCCAGGCGACGGGGATCCTCGTGATACCGCCTGGCGAGGACGGCCAGCTCCGCCACGAGCGGTGACGGCGCCTGGGCGCCGGCGGCCGCCGCGGCGGCGACGAGGAGCAGCGCCGCGGCCAGCCAGCGGACGGCGCGCGCGCTCACGGCGCGGTCGCCGCCGGCGCCGGCACGCCGGTGACGAGGCTCACCGGCGCACCGCGCGCCCGGGCCACGGCATGCCCGGCGTCCGGTCGGCCGGGCCGCGCCAGCGCTCGGCGTAGCGCTGCGTGTCGAGGCGGAGCGTGTGCAGCGCCAGCAGCCACACGATGAGGAGGAACGTCCGCCACGGGCCGCGGGCGAGGAAGCGCCGTCCCGAGGTCACGAGCGGGGAGCGGACGAGGACGCTGCGCCCGCGCCGGCGGAGGCGCTGGGCGAAGTCGAGGTCCTCCATCAGCGTCAGGTCGCGGTAGCCGCCGAGGCCGCGGAAGACGGTCGTGCGGACGAAGATGCCCTGGTCGCCGTAGTAGTTGCGGGTGAGCCGGTAGCGCACGCGGTTGATCGCGCTGATCGCGCGGAGGCTCCACGTGCGCTCCGCGAACGCGTGCTCGAAGGCGCCGCCCACCGCCCGCGCGTCGGCGAGGACCCGGGTGATCCGGGCCACGAAGTCCGCGGGCGGAAGCGAGTCGGCGTGGAGGAACAGGAGGACGTCGCCCCCGGCCGCCGCGGCGCCGGCGTTCATGAGGGCGGCCCGCGTCGAGCCGGCCGGGCGCAGGACGCGGGCCCGCCCGGCGGCCGCCCGCGCGATGCCGTCCGGATCGCCGGCGGCCGCGACGATCACCTCGCACGCCGCGATGGCGGGCAGGCGCGCCAGGTGATCGAGGGTGCGCGCGAGCGCGGCGGCGTCGTTCCGCACCGGTATCACGATCGAGATCCGGGGCGCCACTCAGAACCTCCCGCGCGCGCGCTCGCGCGCGGGCAGGACCTCGAGACAGGTCGTCCACCAGCCGGTGCGGATGGTCTCCACGAACTCGGGGGGCAAGCCCTCGGCCTCCATGTCGCGGGCCTGGGCCTCGTGGTCGTAGTCCACCGGCAGCAGCTCGACGTCGAGGCCGCCCCGCGGCTCGGCGGTCAGCAGCGCGTACCAGACGCGCGGCGTGCCGTCGTTCTCCGGCCGCCCGATCACGCCGACGTTGACCAGCCGCCGGTCGTCGGGCAGGGCCCGGTGCCACTTGAGCCCGCTGTGGGTGCAGAGGATCGCGTCGGCCCGCGCCTCGTCGAGCAGGCGGCCGAGGAGGCCGTCCGGCGTCGTCGACTCCCAGAGGAACTCGTTCACCTGGCGCGGGGAGCCGTGGCAGAGGAGGAGGCGGCGGTCGCCGAGCCGGACACGCCGGTGCGCGGGCAGCGTCGCCAGCCAGCGCCGGTGGTCGCGCGAGGTGCGGTCGAACGTGTAGCGGTAGCTCAGGCGCGCGAAGTGATTGTCGCGCGGATCGGTGTAGCCGCAGCCGCAGTCGTCGTGCCCCTGGGCGAGCGCCAGGTCGTAGTTGCCCTGGATCACCCGCACGCCGTGGGCGTGGAGCAGGGGGAAGACGCGGTCGGGGTGGGGGCCGAAGCCGCCGAGATCGCCCAGGCAGAACACGGCCTCGGCGCCGCGGGCACGGGCGTCGTCCAGGGTGGCGGCCAGCGCGTGGGCGTTGCTGTAGACGCCGCCGAGGACGGCGATGCGGTGCAGCTCGCCCGGCTCGTCCGGCGTCGTCGTCACGCGATCACCCGTTGCCGCAGGTCGCGCCGGTCTCCCAGCAGACCTGGCACGCGGGATGGACGAGCGGCACCGGTCCGCGGGCGGTGGCCAGGCTGGAGGCCGCGATGTGGCCCTCGGGCAGACCGGCGAGGATCGGACACGCGTAGATGCCGTCCGCGGTGACGGCGCGCGCGCTGGTGCAGTACAGCCGGCCGACGTCGACGCCCGTCAGCATCGCGGGCGCCGGCGCGCTCCCGCCGTGACCCGCCATGCGGCCGGCCGGGAACACGGGCAGCAGCTTGATGCGGGGGCGCCGGACGCCGGCCGCCTCGAGCACGGCGCGGAGCCGGTCGTGGCGCGGGCCGTCGCCACCGGCGACCCCGGTCGCGGTCAGGATCGGCAGGAGGCCCCGGGCGTCCAGCCGCTGCAGGGCGGCCAGCGCCCGCGCGAAGGCGCCCGCGCCGCGCAGCGCGTCGTTGCGCGTGGGGTCGGGGTCGTCCAGGCTCACGCGGATCTCCAGCGAGTAGCGGGCGCCGGCGGCGAGCCCGGCGAG
>JAICGY010000127.1 GCA_025922915.1 Candidatus Methylomirabilota bacterium
AGAACGCTTCGGTGCCGGAGACCGCGACGGGGTGAATGTCGGTAAGGATACTGTCGATGTTGGGCAGGGCCGGCGAAATGATACGGAGCGCCTCGTCGTAGCGAGGTCGTGCGCCGACCGCGATGTGCCGGAGAGCGGGCGCGACCTGACCGGCCCGCAGCGCGTCCTTCATGGCCGCCCACTTCGATCGAAGGAGAGCCGTGAAGGTGGTCGACTCGGCCACCGCGACGATGGATCTCGCGGTGGAGATGGTCCCGAAGGGATCGGAGAGCCGCGCCGTCACGGTGTACAGGCCGGGCGTCGCGTACACGAAGGACGGGCTGGTCGTTGCGGGCGTGGCCAGGTCGATCCCGCCGTCCCCATCGAGGTCCCATTCGACCGTGACGGCTTCCGGCGCGCCGACCAGCTCGAAACGAACCGGGAGGGGTGACAGTCCGTGAGGTGGGTGCGCGGTCACGTGGGCAGCTGCCAAGGTGCCGGTGACGGTGATCCCGATCTCGGCGCTCGCCGTCGTGCCGTCGCTGGTCGTGGCCACTGCGCGGAGTGAGGTGGTGCTCGTATCCACCGGCACGAGGAGCGCGAAGGTGGTTCCGTGGAGGGCGGCGACAGCGGCGTTCACGTGCACTCCGATCTCGGGGTCGCCGGACTCCACCGTCCCCCGGACGAGCAGCGGGCCCGGTGGCACCGCGGCCCCGGCGATCGGCTCGGTGATGGTCACGGTCAGTGCCCCTGTGACGGTGAACGTGCGGCTCGCCGCTGTGTCGTCCTCGTTGCCGGCGAGATCCCGGGCGCGCACCTCGAAGGTGTGGGGGCCCGGGGCCAGGCCGGGGAGCGTCGCGCTCGTGGCGTCGTCGAAGGTGGACCAGGGGCCGCCGTCCAGGCGCCAGCTGTAGAGCAGGCTGGCGGTCGGGGTGAGGCTGTCGGTGCCGGTGAAAGTGAACATCACGCTCGTTGCCCCCGTCGGGCTGCCCGGGCTCTCGGCGATGATCGTGTCCGGAGGCGTGTTGTCCACGATCACGGTGCGTCCGGTGGAGGCGATGTTGCCCGCCCGGTCGATTGCCGTCGCCCCGAGCGCGTGGGCGCCGTCCGCGACCGCGGTTGTGTCCAGCGTGGTCGCGGCCAGGAGCGGCTGCTCGGGGTCGGGGTTCGGGAACGTGGCGAGGGGCGCGCCGTCGAGGGTGAGGGTGACGGAGGCCACACCGCTTCCGGCATCCGTCGCGCTCGCCCGGACGGTGGGGGCGAGGCGGAGGAAGGCCTCGCCGGCGGGCTCGAGGAGGTGGAGTCCCGGGGCCAGGCCATCGTGAACCACGGTCGCCTCGGCCGGCATCGACGCGAGGCCGTCGCCACCGTGCGGCGTGGCGCGCACGCTCAGCGTGCTGGGCGCGTCGGCGGCGAGATCGACGACCAGCTCGAAGGCGCCGCCGGCATCGGCGATGCCGGCCGCCGCAGGCACGTCCTCGATCCGGATGTCGATGAGCGCGCCGGCGATGCTGCTGCCGGCCACGGGCAGGACCGCCTGGCTCGTGAAGGCCGGTAGCGCGGCCAGGGCGGGCGGGGAGGGGGCGCGGAAGCGCACGAGCCGTCCGGCGTGGCCGTCGGCGAGGTAGAGCGATCCGTCCGGGGCCAGCGCCACGCCCTGCGGATCGTCGAGGCTCTCGGCGAAGGCCGTGAGGCGGCCGTCCGGGTGGATCTTGCCGATCGCCCGCTTGACCGGGTCCGTCTCGGCCGTCAGCTCCTTCGACGAGACGTAGGCGGCTCCGAGCGCGTCCGGCACGATGCCCACCGGCTGCTTGAGGCTCGTGGTGACCCACGTCGCCGGCGGTCCGAGCGTGCCGTCGGGCCGCATCGGGAACGCGAGGACGGTGCCGGTCGCATCGCTCCCGCTCGAGAGACCCTTGCTGGTCGCCACGAGCGTCTGGCCGATCGCGGCGAGGCCCTCGAGCCGCCGGATGCCCGTCGCGACGACGCTCGTCCGTCCCTGTCCGTCGACGCGCACGATCTCTCGCCCTTCGGACGGATCCGGGCCGTCGGGGGCAAGGAGCCGGTGGGCGGTGACGTAGAGCGAGCCGTCGGGACCGAGGGCGAGCCAGCGCGGGGCCTTGATGCCGGCGGCCACGATCGTGCGCGCCCCCGACGCCTCGACCCGGGTCACGACCCCCGCGTGCTCCTCGGCAATCAGCAGGCGCTCCTGCTCATCGAGGGCGAGTCCGCCGGGACGATCGAGGCCCATGACGGCGACCTGGGTCTGCCCGCCCGGCAGCACGCGGAGCACGGTCCCCGCCGAACGGTCGGACACGAGCACGCTGCCGTCCGCGGCCACCACCACGCCGGTGAGGTCGCCCTGTCCGTCCAGCACGATCTCGACGGGCGCGAGGGCGGTGATCGGCTGGGGCGGCGCGTGCCCGTCCCGGGGCAGCAGCACGATCAGGGACGCGATGGCCGCGGCTCCGGGGAATCGCATACGGCGCGCCCGCGGTGCAACGGCCCCGCCAGGTCGCGGCCCGCCGAGGCGCTCAATCCTTTCGCGCGCTTCCGAAGCCGGTGGACCGCCTCCGGCGCGCGGCGGTGCCCTGGCCTCTGGGCAGCGCTGCCCGCCGTGGGCAGCGCGCCGGGCAACCGCTCCGCGTGGCGGCGGGGAGGCCCGCGAGGCGCCGCCGGGATCTGAACTTGTGTATATAGCGTTATTCAAATATAGTGTTTCGCGTGGCGCTGGCGCCCCGTGACCTGCAGACGTTCAAGGCCGACTTCTTCAAGGCGCTCGCCCACCCGGTCCGCATCCGGGTCCTCGAGATCGTCCGCGGCAGCGAGCGCACCGTGCAGGAGCTGCAGGAGGCGCTCGGGCTGGACCAGTCCACCGTGTCCCAGCAGCTGGCCGTCCTCCGCGCCAAGCACGTCGTGCGCGCGCGCAAGCAGGGCACGACCGTCCGCTACACCGTGGTCGATCCCCTCGTCGGCGAGCTCCTCGACGTCGCCCGCCGGCTCTTCAACAGCCAGCTGACGGGCACGCAGACGCTGCTGCGCGAGCTCCGGCGCGAGACGCGCCGGCAGGTCCGGCGCTGATGCTGCGCCAGCTCCGCGCCGCTCTCGGCGCCGGCATCGTGACCGAGGCGCCGCCGGCCCCGGAGGTCGAGGCCCTCGGCGTCCGGCTCGCCGAGGAGATCCGGCGTCGCTTCGGGCGCTCGCTCGCCATCCGGCAGGTCGATGCCGGCTCCTGCAACGGCTGCGAGCTCGAGATCGGCGGACTGACCGGGCCGCACTACGATCTCGAGCGGTTCGGCCTGCACATCGTCGCGTCTCCGCGGCACGCCGACTGCCTGCTCGTCACCGGGCCCGTCACCCGCAACATGGTTGAGCCGCTGCGGCGGACGTGGCAGGCGACCCCCGATCCCAAGATCGTCATCGCCGTCGGCGACTGCGGGCGCGACGGCGGCATCTTCGCGGGGTCGTACGCGGTGGTCGGCGGCGTCGCCGACGTCATCCCGGTGGATGCCGTCATCCCCGGCTGTCCGCCCTCGCCGCGGGCCCTGCTCGCCGGCCTGCTCGACGCGCTCGGCCGCCGCCGCTGATGTCGACGCTCGTCTACGGGTTCGCCGTGCTGGGTAGCCTTGTCGCCGCCGCCGTCGGGATCCACGGGCTGGCCGGTGGCACGTGGACGCTCGTCGCGCCCGGCCTGCTCCCTCTCGGCGGCTTCGCGATCGCCATGGACCGGCTCGGGGGATTCTTCCTGACCCTCGTCGCGGCCGCGGCGGCGCCGGTCTCGCTCTACGCCATCGACTACGACCGCGGCGCCCGGCGCGGGCTCCTCGCGTACCTCGCCTTCCTCGGCGCGATGGCCCTGGTGCCGCTGGCCGCGAACGCCATGACGTTCCTGGTCGCGTGGGAGCTGATGTCGCTCGCCTCGTGGCTCCTCGTCGGGCGCGAGCCCGGGACGTCGCGTCCGGCCTGGGCGTACGCCGTGATGACGCACGCCGGCTTCGCCTGCGTCCTGGCCGGGATGCTGCTGCTGGGCGCCCGGGCCGGGAGCCTGGCCTTCGCCGACTGGCGCGCCGTGGCGCCCGCGCTCGACGGCACCACGCGCAGCGTGGTCTTCGTCCTGCTGGCCCTCGGGTTCGCCAGCAAGGCCGGGGCGATCCCGCTGCACGTGTGGCTGCCGCTGGCCCACCCGGCCGCGCCCAGCCACGTCTCCGCGCTCATGTCGGGGGTCATGGTCAAGCTCGGCGTGTACGGGCTGCTCCGCGCGGGCCTGGAGTGGCTCGTCCCCGGCCCGGTGTGGTGGGCGGCGGCGGTGCTGCTGGCGGGGGTCGCGTCGGCGCTGGTCGGCGTGCTCTACACGCTGGTCGAGCGGGACCTGAAGCGGCTGCTGGCCTTCTCGACCATCGAGAACGTCGGCATCGTCCTGATCGGCGTCGGCGCGGGCATGGTCTTCCGCGCCGAGGGTCTGGGCGCCCTCGCCGCCCTCGCCCTCGTCGCCGCGCTCTACCACGCGGCGAATCACGCGGCCTTCAAGGCTCTGCTCTTCCTCGGCGCGGGGAGCGTGCTCCACGCCACCGGCACCCGGAGCCTCGACGCGTGCGGCGGGCTGGTGAAGCGGATGCCGTGGACGGCGGCCGCCTTCCTGCTCGGCTCGGTCGCCATCGCGGGGCTGCCCCCGCTCAACGGCTTCGTCAGCGAGTGGCTCACGTTCCAGGCGCTGCTGCAGAACCTGCGCCTGCCCCGGCCGGAGCTGAACCTGCTCTTCGCCGTCGCCCTGGCCGGCCTCGCCCTCACCGTGGGGCTGGCGGCGGCCGCCTTCGTGCGGGCCTTCGGCATCACGTTCCTGGCGCTGCCCCGGAGCGAGGCGGCCGCCGGCGCCCACGAGGCGCCGCCGCTGATGCGCGCGGGCATGGTGGCGACGGCGCTCGGCTGCGTCGCGCTCGCGCTCGGCGTCACGTGGATCGTGTCCGGCCTCGCCGCCGTCGTCGAGCCGCTGGCCGGCGCCGCCCCCCCGCTCGCCGTGCAGGCGTGGGGGACGGTGGACGTGGGGCAGGGCTTCGCCGCGCTGTCGATGCCCGTGGTCGGGGTGGCGCTGGCGCTGGCCCTGGCCGCGCCGCTCGTCGCGCTGCGCCTGGCCGGCGCCCGGCGGGACCGGCGCACGTACGAGACGTGGGGCTGCGGACGGATGCTCCAGACGGCGCGCATGGAGTACACCGCCGCCTCCTTCGCGAGCCCCTTCAAGCGGGTGTTCGACTTCTTCTACCGTCCGGACCGGCGCGTCGACGTGCGCGCGCACGCCGAGTCGCGCTTCTTCGTCGAGGCCACGACCTACGCCAGCCCGACTCGCTCCATCTTCGACGACTGGCTCTACGGCCCCGTCGGGCGCGCCATCGGGCAGGCGACGACGGTGGCGCGGACCATCCAGTCCGGCCACCCGAACCTCTACCTGGCCTACATCCTCGCCGCGCTCGTGGCGATGCTGGTGCTCGGATGACCGGCGCGCTCGGGGCCGGCATCCTGCAACTCGCCGTCGTCGCGGCCGGCGCGCCATTGCTCCGCGGGCTCACGCGGACGCTCAAGGCGCGGCTCGTGGGCCGCCGCGGGCCGGGACCGCTCCAGCCCTACCGTGACCTCGGGAAGCTGCTCGGCAAGGAGGCGGTCGTCTCGTCGACGACGTCCTGGATCTTCCGGGTGACGCCGTACGTGCTGGCGGCCACGATGCTGGTGGCGGCGCTCGTGGTGCCCGTGGTGGTCGCCCGCCCGCCCCTCGGCTTCGCCGGCAACGCCATCCTCCTGATGGCGCTCTTCGTGCTCGGCACGTTCTTCCTGGCGCTGGCGGGCCTCGACGCCGGGAGCGCGTTCGGCGGCATGGGCTCGAGCCGCGAGGTGGCCGTGGCCGCGCTGGCGGAGCCGACGGTGATCCTCGCCATCTTCGCCCTCGCCATGCGGGCGGGCACGATCGACCTCGGCGGCGTGGTCGAGCGGCTGGGGGACGAGCCGGCGCTCGCCCTCAGCCCGGGGCACCTCATGGCCTTCGCGGCGTTCTTCATCGTCATGCTCGCGGAGACCGGCCGGCTGCCCGTCGACAACCCGGCCACGCACCTCGAGCTGACGATGATCCACGAGGCGATGGTGCTCGAGTACTCGGGCCGCTACCTGGCGCTCGTGGAGTGGGCGAGCGCGATGAAGCTCTTCCTGTTCCTGTCGCTCCTCGCCAACCTGTTCCTGCCCTGGGGGGTGCCGAGCGCGACCACGCCGGCGGCCCTCGGCCTCGGGGCGGTGGTCCTGGCCGGCAAGCTCCTCGTGCTCGCGGCGGCGCTGGCGCTCATCGAGACGACGGTGGCCAAGCTCCGGCTCTTCCGCGTGCCCGAGCTGCTCGCCGGGTCGTTCGTCCTGGCCCTGCTGTCGGTGACCACGGTCTTCCTGCTGCGATGATGGCGGTCTGCAACCTCCTGGCGTTCCTGGGGCTCCTGGCGGCGCTGCTCGTCGTCTGGCGCCAGAGCCGGCCAGGGCGGCTGCAGCTGTTCGTGGCCCAGTCGGCGCTCCTCGCCGCGCTGGCGGCGGCCATCGCGCTCTACTCGGGGCACCGGGAGCTGCTCGTGGTAGCGGCCGCCTTCGCCGTCGTCAAGGTGATCGTCGTGCCGCGCGTGCTGCGCCGGGTGGTCGTCGGCGCGCCGGTGCGGCCGGTGGCGCCCGGGCGGTCGGCCGGCCTGAAGCTGCTCGGGGCCGGCGTGCTCGTCCTCGTCTCGTACGTCGTCATGCTGCCCGTGACGGCGGCGACCTCGCTGCCGACGGCCGGCGCCATCCCGCTCGCCTTCGCGGCCTCGCTGCTGGGCCTGTTCGTCTGCGTGTCCGGCCGCGACGCGTTCACGCACATCCTGGGCTTCCTCGTGTTCGAGAACGGCATCTTCGGGCTGGCGCTGCTCGGCGCCTACGGGCTGCCGATCCTGGTGGAGGCGGGCGTGTTCCTCGACGTGCTCGTCATCGTGCTCATCATGGAGGGCGTCGTCGTGCAGATCCGGCGCGAGCACGCCTCGATCGACGTGGACCGTCTGCGGGAGCTGCGCGGATGAGGCTGGCCCTGCTCCTCGCCGTCCCCCTGATGGGCGGCCTCGCGCTCCTCCTCGTCCCCGGCCGCGCGCGGCGGCCCGTGCACCTGCTCGCGTCGGCGCTCACGCTGGCGGCCGCCCTCGCCGTCGCCGCCGGCGTCGTGCAGGCGGGCGTGCTGGCCGCCGCCGATGGCATGCTGCGCGCCGACGCGCTGTCGGCCTGGATGGTCGTGCTCGTCGCCGTCGTCGCCGGGCTGGCCGCCCTGGAGGCCACCCGCGCCGCCCCGCCGGAGGCGGCGCGCTGGTTCTTGCCGCTGTTCCACCTGTTCGTCTTCACCATGCTGGGCGCGGTGACGACGGACGACGTCGGCCTTATGTGGGTGGCCATCGAGGGCACCACGCTGGCCTCGGTCTTCCTGGTCAACGCCGAGCGCAGCCGCGAGTCGCTGGAGGCGGCGTACAAGTACGTGCTCATCTGCTCCGTCGGCATCGCGCTGGCGTTCGTCGGCACGGTGATGCTCTACTTCGCCGACCTCAGCGTGCTGGGCGCGGGCGAGCACGCCCTGCGCTGGACGATGCTGGTGGATCTGGCCGGCGCCATGCCCGCGCGGCTGGTGCAGGTGGCCTTCGTGTTCCTGCTCGTCGGCTACGGCACGAAGGCCGGCCTGGCACCGATGCACACGTGGCTGCCCGACGCGCACAGCGAGGCCCCGGCGCCGGTCAGCGCGCTCATGTCGGGCGTGCTGCTCGCCGTGGGCCTCTACGGCGTACTCCGCTTCAAGGTGGTGGTGGACGTCGCGGCCGGGCCGCAGTTCGCCTCGCGCCTGCTCGGCGCCGTCGGCCTGGCCTCGGTCGCGGTGGCCGCCCTCTTCCTCTGGCGGCCCGCGAACTTCAAGCGGATGCTCGCGTACTCGAGCATCGAGCACCTCGGGCTCGTCTGCCTCGGCGTGGCGTTCGGCGGGCCCTGGGGCACCGCGGGCGCGATGCTGCACGTGGCCAACCACGGTCTCGCCAAGGCGGCGCTGTTCATCCTGGCCGGCCGCATCCGCGCCGCCTACGGGACGGCGGACATCGCCGCCGTGCGGGGCCTCCGCGGCGCGATGCCGGTGACCGCGCGAGGATTCCTGACCGCCATGCTGGCGCTGATGGGGCTGCCGCCGTTCGGGCTCTTCGTCAGCGAGGTGATGATCTTCCGCGCCGGCTTCGAAGGGGGGCACGCCGTCGTCGCCGTCCTCGCGATCGGGTTCCTGGTGCTCGCCTTCGGGGGTCTGCTGCGCGCCCTGCACGCCATGCTGGACGGCGAGCCGCCGGCGGCCGTCCGGGAGATCTCCGCGTGGACGGCGGCCGTCCCCGTGACGATCGCGCTCGGCCTGCTCGTGCTGACCGGCATCGCCTGGCCCCCCGGCCTGGCGGCGGCGCTGGAGCGGATCGCCTCCGCGGTGGGCCCCTGACGTGGGCGGCGTGACCGTCAGCCAGCTGGCCGCGGTGCTCGCCAGCCTCGGCGAGGTCGAGGCGACGGCCGACGACGTCCAGGGGCGGGTGCCCGCCGCCGCGATTCCCGAGCTGGCCGGGCGCCTCGCCACCCTCGGCGCCGAGTGCCAGGTCCTCGCCGCCACCGACACCCGGGCGGCGTCCGGCGACTTCACGCTGACGTACGTGTTCGCGCCCCCGGGCGGCGCCCCCGTGGCCACCGTGCTCGCGTCCGTCGGCGCGGATGCGCCGCGATTCCCGTCCCTGGCCACCCGGTCGTTCGCCGCCAGCCGCTTCGAGCGCGAGGTGCACGACCTCGTCGGCCTCGAGCCCGTCGGCCATCCCGATCCCCGGCGCCTGGCGCTCCACCAGTTCTGGCCGGAGGGGTACCACCCGCTGCGTCGGGACGTGGCGACCCGGACGGACTTCGCCGACGACGGCCGGCCGTTTCCCTTCCGGCGCGTCGAGGGCGAGGGGATCTCCGAGATCACGGTGGGCCCCGTCCACGCCGGCATCATCGAGCCCGGCCACTTCCGCTTCAGCGTCGAGGGCGAGACCATCGTGAGCCTGGAGACGCGCCTGGGCTGGGTGCACAAGGGGATCGAGAAGCTCTTCGAGACGCTGCCCTTCACCCGCACGTGGGCGCTCGCCGAGCGCGTGTCCGGCGACGAGAGCGTCGCCCACGTCGTCGCGTACTGCCAGGCCCTGGAGTCCCTCGCCGGCTGCACGGTGCCGCCGCGCGCGGCGTGGCTCCGGCTCGTCCTTCTCGAGCTCGAGCGGCTCTACAACCACGTGGGCGACGTGGGCATGATCGTCAACGACACCGGCTTCGCCTTCGGCCACGCCCACTGCTTCCGGCTCCGCGAGTCGCTGCTGCGGCTGAACGCGGAGATCGCCGGCCACCGTCTCCTGCGCGGTGCCGTCGTCCCCGGCGGCGTGGCCGGCCCGCTCGCCGGCGCGTCCCTCCGCAGCGTCGCGTCGCAGGTGACCGCGCTCGTCGGGGAATTCCTGGAGATCGCGGCGGTGTCGCTGGACAACACGATGGTGCTCGAGCGCCTGCAGGGCACCGGCCGGCTGACGACCCGCACCGCGCGCGAGATGCAGGTGGTGGGGCTGGTCGGCCGCGCCAGCGGTCTCGACGCCGACGCCCGGCGCGACGCGCCGACCGGCGCCTACCGCGAGTGCGAGGTCCGTGTCGCCGCGCGCGACGCCGGCGACGTCTGGGCCCGGACCGTGGGGCGCATCGACGAGGCGGTGGAGTCGGCCCGCATGATCCAGACGGCGGCGGCCCGCCTCGAGGCCGGGCCGACGACGGTTCCGCTGGGGCGGCTGCGCCCCGGCGCCCACGCGACGTCCGTCGTGGAGGCCTGGCGCGGGCCGGTGTGGTACTGGGTACGGGCGGATGGCGAGACGTCGGTGGCGCGGGTGAAGGTGGCCGACCCGTCGTTCCGGAACTGGCCGGCGCTCGAGTACGCGGTGCTGGAGAACATCGTCCCCGACTTCCCGCTCTGCAACAAGTCGTTCAACCTCTCGTACTCGGGCAGCGACCTGTAGGCGGCCCGCCCGGCG
>JAICGY010000128.1 GCA_025922915.1 Candidatus Methylomirabilota bacterium
AGCCGGGTCGGGACGTTGCTCCGGCAGTGGCGCGAGCGCCGGCGGATGAGCCAGCTCGGTCTGGCGCTGGAGGCCGAGGTCTCCAGCCGGCACCTGAGCTTCCTCGAGACCGGCCGCGCCCAGCCCAGCCGGGAGATGCTCTTGCTGCTGGCCCGGGTCCTCGAGGTGCCGCTGCGCGCCCGCAACGAGCTGCTGACGGCGGCGGGCTACGCGCCGATCTACCGGGAGACCGCCCTGGAGGCGCCCGAGATGGCCCAGGTCCGCCGGGGGCTCGGGTTCATGCTGCGCCAGCAGGAGCCCTATCCGGCGATGGTGCTCGACCGTCACTGGAACATCCTGATGACCAACGAGGCGATGAGCCGCGTCATGGGACTGTTCCTCGATGCGGACGCCGTGAAGTCGCTCGGCCCGCACAACGCCATGCGGCTGAGCTATCACCCGCAGGCGCTGCGGCCCTTCATCGTCAACTGGGAGGCCACCGCGGCCGCCTTCATCCAGTGGCTCCACCGGGACTTCATCCGCACGGGGGACGCCGAGACGCGGCGCCTGCTCGACGAGCTGGTCTCGTACCCCGACGTCCCGCGGCAGTGGGAGCGGCTCGACCTCGACGCGTCGACCGCGCCCTTCCTGGCCATCGAGCTCCGCCGCGCCGACGTGCGCTTCGGCTTCTTCACGGTCCTCGCCAGCCTGGGCACCCCGTACGACGTGACGCTCCACGAGCTCCGGGTGGAGTCCTTCTTCCCGGCCGACGAGGCGACCGAGGACGCGCTCCGGCGTCTGCCGGCCGGCTGAGCCCGGCCGCCATGGACCCGTTGCGGCCAGGGCGACGTGGACGAGCCGGCCGCTCAACGCCCTTCCGTTACGCCGCACGAGGTCGAGCGCCCGGCGAGCGAGGAAGCGTTCCGTGAAACACACGCGCATCGTCGTTACACACTACGGCGGGCCCGATGCACTTCAGGTGCTCGAAGAGGAATGCCCCGAGCCGAAGAACGGCGAAGTGCGGGTGAGAGTGCTGGCCGCGGGTGTTTCCTTGCCCGACCTCATGATGCGCGAGGGCATTCATCCCGAGACCCCCCGGCTGCCCTTCACGCCGGGGTGGGATCTCGTCGGCGCGGTGGATCGGCTCGGCGACGGCATCGCGGGACTCGAGCTCGGTGAGACAGTTGCTGCGCTGCCGATCAGCGGCGCGTACGCGGGGTTCGTCTGCCTGCCGCAACGTGAGCTGGTTCCGGTGCCAGCCGGGCTGGACGCCGCCGAGGCGGTCAGCCTCGTGCTGAACTACGTCACGGCGTACCAGATGCTCCATCGTTCGGCTAAGGTCAGACGGGGCCAGCGCGTGCTGATCCACGGCGCGGCAGGCGGGGTCGGCTCGGCACTATTGCAGCTCGGGCGCCTCGCCGGGCTGGAGATGTACGGTACCTGTTCATCGCGAGGGGCGTCGGTCGTTGCCGACCTGGGCGGTATCCCAATCGATTACCGACAGCGCGACTTCGTGAAGGAAATTCATCGCCTCACGGGTGAGGGCGTCGACGTCGTCTTTGACGGCATCGGCGGCCCCCATATCTGGCGTTCCCGCAAGGCTCTCCGTCCCGGCGGGACGGTAGTGGCCTATGGTCTCACTTCCTCGCTACGTGAAAGCCGACTGGCTTCAGGTCGATCAGGTCGTCGTCGTCGTCATCGCTTTCGTGGCATCCGCATCTTCGGGCTGTATATTGCCGGCGGCTGGCTCCTCCCGGGGCGGAAGCGGGTCGTCCCCTACAGCATCCAGTGGCTCAAACGGCTGAGGCCGGCACTGTTCCGACAGGATCTGATCGCCCAGTTCGACCTCCTTCGACAGCAGAAGATCAAGCCACTCATCGCGCACCGATTCCCTCTTGTTGAGGCAAGACAGGCGCACGAGCTGCTCGGGACGGGAGGCGTGACGGGCAAGATCGTGCTCGTACGGCAACCGGTCGTCGGTTGAATCAGGAGCAGCGTGGCAACGGCGTGCAGCGGACAGCGTTTCGCGCCGCCGCCGACATTGAACGACGGCCCAACGGCACGCTGCAACGGACCGGCGTGGGTGTCGCTCGCGCCGGCCGCTGAGCGTGCCGTCCCGACGTCACACTGGACGGGAGACGGCCGGCAACCGCCCAGAGCCAGAGACGAGGGTCTCGTGGCCGGACCGGTCACGGCTTGCCATCGGCCTGGACCTCCAGCAGGGCGGTGAGCCCCCGGTGGAACGTGGGCGCGCCGCCCGGGATCAGGCACGTCTCGAGGACCTCCAGCAGCTCCTCGCGGGTGGCGCCCAGGCGGAGCGCGCGCTGCATGTGCGCGACGAGGCCGGCGCGGTCGGCCCCGCGGAAGGCGAGCAGGGCGATGGCGACGAACTCGCGCACCTTGGCGGACACGTGCCGGCCCTCGCCCAGCCCCAGCTCGTAGATCCGGTTGTACGCCTCGACGAACTCCGGGTCCAGGCGGGCGGCCAGCTCCCACTCGGGATACATGTAGCCGCGCGCCGCCTTCATCCGGGCGATCAGCGCCTCCGCCCGCTTCGCCCGGTCGTGGTCGCTCGCGGTCGTTTCGCTCATCGGGCTCCTCCGTGGGGGTCGGGGATGATCGTCACGCGCCCCGCAGCCGCGGCAGCAGCCGCGCGGCCGCGTCGTCGACCTGCGCCAGCTGATCGCCGCCGGCGAACCGGAGCATCAGGTGGCGGGCGCCGGCGGCGATCCAGCGCTGCAGCCACTCGACACACCCCTCGATCGGCCCGGCGTAGGTGGCCTGGCGCGCCATGATGGTGCGAGCGGGCGCCGCGTAGTAGCTCTCGAGGAAGGCGTGGAGCCGCTGCTCGGCCGCGGCCGGGCTCGGGTCGAGCGCGACCGTGACGTAGGCCGCCCCCGTGACGGCGTCGGGCGCCCGGCCGCTCGCGCGGGCGGCGGCCTGCACGCGGGGGAAGTGCTCGGCGAAGAACTCGATCCCGGGCCCCGTCGGGAACCACGCGTCGAAGCGCGGCGCCTCGCGCAGCGCCGTGGGGCCGCTCCCGCCGATCCAGATGGGCGGGCCGCCCGCGCGGTGCGGCTTGGGCTCCATCGTCACGCCCTCCAGCGTGAAGTGCTTGCCGCTGAAGCGGACGTCGTCGCGCGTCCACAGCGCGCGACAGATCTCCAGCGTCTCGAGGAAGCGGCCGACGCGGCGCTCGAACGGCACGCCCGCGGCCGCGAACTCCCGGCGGATGGCCGGCGTGTCGGCGGCGATGCCGACGCCGAGGATGACGCGGCCCTCGGCGACGCGATCGAGCGTCCCCACGACGTGCGCGAGCACGACGGGATTGCGGAGCGCCGGCAGCAGCACGGCAGTGCCCAGTCGCACGCGGCGGGTGCGGGCGGCCACGGCGGCCAGCAGCGTGAGCGGCTCGTGGCGCGGCCGCGCCGTCAGCGAGTCCCCGATCCACACGGAGTCGAAGCCCGCGGCCTCGGCGCGCTCGGCCATCGCCAGCATCGGCGCGGTCGCAGGGCGCCCGGACATCACGGCCTCGCGGGTGGGGAGCAGCACGCCGAGCTCGACCGTCATCGCCGCACCTCCGTCGTCCGGGTTCGACCGCTCGCTCGCGCCCGTGGGGCCGTGCGTTCGCGTCGCCTGAAGCTCTCGCCGCTACGCGGCGACGTCGCCCCCGGCCAGGCGCGCGGCGCGATGATGGCCGGTGAGCCAGGCGGCGGCGAGCGGGGCGAGCACGAGCGCCGCCCCGACCGCGTTGAGGACGCCGAAGCCCCAGGCGCCCAGGATGACGCCGCCGGCCGCGCTGCCGAGCGCCCCCATCAGGCCCATGACGAGGTCCGCCAGCCCCTGGACCGTCGCACGCTCCGCGGGCGCCAGCGCGTCGGTCAGCAGCGCGCTGCCCGCCACGAAGGCGAGGTTCCAGCCGATCCCGTTCAGGAACAGGCCCAGCATGACGACCCCGCCGGCGCTGCCGGGCGCCAGCCCGGCGATCGCGACGGCGAGGACGAGGAGCGCGGCGCCGAGGCCGATCGCCGGCACGCGCCCGAAGCGGTCGGACAGCCAGCCGGAGAGCGGCGAGGCCACGTACATCCCGGCCAGGTGGATGGACACCGCGAAGCCGATGACGTGGACCGCGTGGCCGTGGTCGTGGAGGTAGACGGGCGACGTGGACGTGGTGGCGATCATCACGAGCTGGCTCACCATCAGCGTGCCGAACGCCAGGCGCACCCTCGGATCGCCGACCAGGAGCGCCGGCGCGCGCCGCGCCCGGGAGGGCGCGGGGTCGCTGTCGCGCCGCTCGAGCTGGCGGGCCACCGTCAGCGGGTCCGGCCGCAGGAAGAGCTGGACGAGGATCGCGGCCAGCCCGTAGCCCGCCAGGCTGACCAGGAACGCGCTCGCCACCGGCGACAGGCCGACGAGCGCGGCGACGGACAGCGCGGGGCCCATGAGGTTGGGGCCGATGATCGAGCCGCCCGTCGACCCCCAGACGATGAGGCCCATCGCGCGCCCGCGCTGCGGGCCGGGGCTGACGTCGGCGGCGGCGTAGCGCGCGAGAAGGTTGGACGTGTTGGCGACGCCGAAGAGCGCCATCCCGAGGAGGAGCAGCAGGAAGCTGCCGGCGACGATGCCGGCCATCCCGAGCGCCGTCCCGACCACCGCGATGCCATAGCCCAGCGCCAGACCCGGCCGCCGGCCGAGCGCGGCCATCAGCCGCGCCAGCGGCCAGCTCGCGAGCGCGGTGCCCAGCGCGCCCACGGCGATCGGCAGTCCGGACCACGTGTTGGTGCCCGTGATGGCCGCGGCCATGATGCTGCCGACCGCCAGCCCGATCGAGTGGCCCGTGCTGCCGCAGACCTGGGCCGCGAACAGCGTCGCCATCAGCACGCCCCGTCGGGGCACGCGCTCGCTCATCCGATCATTCCGTTCCGGCGTCTCCGTCCTCTCGACGTCCGCTGCGCGGCCAGCATACGGCACCGACGGCCTCCCGTCACCAGACGGCCCCTTGACACGCCTCGGGCGGGGGAGTCAAAGTGCTCCCGTTGCGCGCCGCCGCGCCCACGTGGAGGCGGCTTCCTTCGACGATACCGGTCGTTCTCGAAAGGAGAGTCCCATGGCCTACGAGATCTCCGGATCCCTCCTCGAGGCGTGCTCCTGCGGGGCGCCCTGCCCGTGCTGGATCGGTGAGGATCCGCACGGCGGCAAGTGCGACGCCTTCCTGGCGTACCGGATCGACAAGGGGTCGATCGGCGGCGTCGACGTCGCCGGCGTGGCCTTCGCGATCGTGGCGCTCGTGCCGGGCAACATCCTGAAGGGCGACTGGAAGATCGCCGTCTACGTGAGCGACAAGGCCCAGCCCGCGCAGAAGCAGGCCGTCCTCGACGCCTGGACGGGCAAGCTCGGCGGGCCGCTCGCCGACCTCGCCAAGCTGATCGGCGAGGTGAAGGGCGTCCACGACGCGCCCATCGAGTTCCGGCTCGAGAAGGGCAAGGGCATCCTCAAGGTCGGCGACAAGGTGGACGCGGAGATGGCGCCGTACACCGACGCCCAGGGCAACCCGACCACGATGAACAACACCATCTTCACGACCATCCCGGGCTCGCCGGCCTACGTCGCCAAGGCGATGCACAACCGGGTGAACATCCCGGAGCACGGGATGCAGTGGACGTTCGAGAATCGCAACGCCGTGCAGGGGTCCTTCCGCTTCGCGGCGTAGCGGATCGTGGCGCAGCACCGCGCCGCCGCCGAAGGGTGGCTCTTCGGCGGCGCCATGGCCGGCCTGATCGGGGGAGCGTGGCTGAGCCTCGGGCTCCTCGGCGCGTCCCCCTATGCCTCGTACCTGGGGCACGATCTCGCGGTCGAGGGCGGCGGCGCCGGGGCGGTGGCGGCGCGGGTGGCGGTCTTCGTCGCCGGCTGGGTGCTGATGTCGGTCGCGATGATGCTGCCGTCGAGCTTGCCGCTCGTGACCGTGTTCCACACGATCACGGGCGGCTCGTGGCGCCTGCTGGGCCTGCTGGTGGCCGGCTACCTGTGGATGTGGGGGCTCTTCGGCGTGGCCGCCGTCCTCGCCGACGGCGGGCTCCACGCGCTCGTGGACCGGTCGCCGTGGCTCGCGTCGCGGCCCCACGTCATCCCGGCCGCCCTGCTCCTGACGGCCGGGCTCTTCCAGTTCTCGCCGCTCAAGCACTCCTGTCTCGAGCGGTGCCGCTCCCCGATCGGCTTCGTGATCCAGCACTGGCGCTCCACGCGGCACGCGCTGCAGGCCTTCGCGCTCGGCAACCGCCACGGCCTCTTCTGCGTGGGCTGCTGCTGGGCCCTGATGCTGCTGATGTTCGGGGCGGGCGCCGTCAACCTCGGGTGGATGCTCGTCCTCGGCGCGCTCATGTTCGTGGAGAAGGCGGTGGCGTGGGGCCGCTGGATCACCGCGCCCGCAGGCGCCCTCCTGGCCCTGTGGGGCCTCGGCCTGCTGCTGCGCGTCCCCGGCGTGCCGTTGCCGTTCTGAGCGTTACCGCCGCGCGACCAGGCGCCTGAACACCGCGCCGTACCCGAAGCCGTAGCCCGTGGCCAGCTCGGCGGCGTGGCGCTTCACGCGCTCGCCGATGGTCTGGCCCGGCGGCACGTTGAAGCCCGGCACCTGGCTCTCGTGACGGACGAGGGCGGCGACCTGCCGGTCGATCGACTCCGTCACGTCGACGATGACGTCGGGCTCGTCCATGCCCCAGTACCAGAGCTCACGGACCTTGTGGGGCTCCAGCCCCTCGCTCGTGATCTGCTCCGGGAAATGCAGGTGGTCACGCGCGTAGGGATAGACGGCGTCCGTGGTCACGATCCCGGCCTTGCGGTGGTCGCGGTGCTGGAAGCCGCGGATGCGGTAGGGATCGTGGACGAAGACCGTGTGCGGCCGGTAGCGCCGGATGGCCCGGACGACGTCGCCCAGGAACGCGCGCGTGTCCTCGAGCTCGCCGTCGGGATAGCCCAGCATGACGACGTGCTTGACGCCCATGAAGTCGGCGGCGGCGCGCTGCTCGTCCGCCCGCTTCTTCGCCAGCGCGGCCGGCGTCAGGGACCGGTCGGCGGTGCCGGCGTCGCCGGTCGTGCACAGCACGTAGGTGACCTCGCAGCCCGCGGCCACCCAGCGGGCCACCACGCCGCCGGAGCCGATCTCGGCGTCGTCGGGGTGGGCGAAGATCACCATCGCGCGGTCGGGGACGGCGGTCACGATCTCGAGCTTCCGGTCGTTCGATGGCATGAGGCGATTCTACGATGCGTCGCCAGGCCCGACGGCGGCGGCGGCGAAGCGATCGTCGACCAGGTCCTCGTAGCGGGCGACGGTCCCGATCAGCCCGCCGGCCTGGAGGATGCGGCCGAAGCGCTCGAAGGGCTCGCGCGCCTGGCGCGGGCCGGCCGCCCACGTGCCCGCCGCATGGTAGCGCTCCACGACGCGCCGCAGGAGCGCGGGCGCGATCGCCGGAAAGTCCGGGCCCACGCACTCGGCCACGGCGGCGGGAGACGTGCGAGCGATCCAGTCGAGGGCGCGCGCGAGCGCCCGCACGGCGCCGGCGCAGAGGTCCGGGTGCCGATCGCGGAATCCGGGGGTGACGATGAGCGAGCTGTAGGGCACGTGGCCCACGGGCTCGGCCATTGCCGCCGCGAGGTGGGCGCGTCCCCCCGCGAGGAGCTCCTCGGCCATCGGCTGCGCGGTCTCGAGATAGTCGGCGCCGCCCTCGAGGAACGCGCGGATCGCCTCCGGCGCGGGCAGGTCGCGGAGCAGCGTGAGCCGGGCCGGGTCGGCCCCGTGCCGGCGCAGGACGTCCTGCAGGCACATCCAGGGCGTCGGCGCCTCGCCGAAGAGGGCGACCCGCCGGCCCTCGAGATCGGTCCAGCGAAAGCCGGGCGCCGGCTCGCGCGCCAGGAGCAGGAAGCCGTCGCGGCTGTTGACCTCCGCGATGGCGACCGGCGGGCGCTCGCCGCCGTCGGCCAGGATGAACGTGCGCATCACCCCGGACAGCGCGACGTCCGCCTGGCCCGATTCCAGGAATCGAATCGTCTGGCCTGGCGGCGGTGCAGTGATCCGGGCATCGATCGCCTCGGCCGCGAAGAGGCCGCGGCGGGCGGCGACCCAGAGCGGCGTGTAGAAGGGCAGCGGGAACGCGACGACGATCCGCAGCGGCGTCAGGTCCACGATGGCGTCATCTCCCGGGGCGGGCTCGCACGGATGGGAGGCACGTTACCGCATGTTCTCGCCTCTCGGGTAGTATCGGCCCGTCGCTTCCCCACCGAGCACGGGCCCGACACCAGCGAAGGCGGTCGACGATGCACATGCTTTTGAACGTGGTGATTCCCCACTGAGCCGTTCAACTC
This sequence comes from Candidatus Methylomirabilota bacterium, assembly GCA_025922915.1. Lineage (GTDB taxonomy): Bacteria > Methylomirabilota > Methylomirabilia > Rokubacteriales > CSP1-6 > JAICGY01. Next base: position 8,335 of record JAICGY010000128.1, read on the forward strand.
CCTGGTGCGCAAGGGGACGGCCGGCGCGCTTCTCGGGAAGATCGTCGACGAGCTCCGCCCGGAGGCGGTCTACTTCACCGAGCTGGACGGCCGCCGCGGGGTGACGCTGGTCGTCGATGTCGAGAGCCCCGCCCAGGTGCCGCGGTTCTGCGAGTCCTTCTTCCTGAACTTCAACGCCGACTGCAAGCTCCGGATCGTGATGGGGCCGGACGATCTGCAGCGGGCGGGGCTGGACCAGCTCGGGAAGAAGTGGGCATGATCCCGGCCCGGGCCTCTGCTCCACCATCCCGTGCACGGCGGGTGGGTGAGGCAGGCGACGGCCGGGCACTGAGCGCGGGCGCTCAGGCGCGAACGGTGACCTCGACCGCGGCGTCGCCGACGCGCGCGACGTCGACCGACACCGGCAGGAACGCGCGGATCACGTCGATGTTCGTGCTCGCGTGCCGCGACAGCGGGAGGGTCCGGAACACGCCCCCGCCGGCCAGGGCCAGCGGCAGCAGCAGCTGATCGGCCAGGTGGGGCCCGACCGGCACGTCGGCCGCCAGATACCGGCGCGCCTCCTGGACGGCGGCCTCCGCCACCGCCTCCGCGCGCACGCCGACCTCCCCGAAGCCGGTCACGATCTCCGTCACGTGCTGGCTCTCGATCTCCAGGAGGAGCACGTTGCCGGGTCCGGCCATGCCCTCGGCGAGGACGACGACCTCGAGCTCGTCGTCCTGCCAGCCCAGGCGCGAGCGCACGACGGCCAGCTCGCGGTCGCCGATCTTCCGCGGCAGCCGCGAGACCAGCGCGCGGGCGCGCCGCCGGCGGGGGGCGCCCCGCGCCACCAGCGCGAGCGGCGCCAGCGCCCGCACGGGCGCGACCTCGACGGCCATCCGGCCGCCGCCGGCGGGATAGAAGCCGGCGAGCTCCAGCCGAGCGTCGACCCGGGCGCCCATCCGGCGCAGGAGGGGCAGGAAGGCGCCGGCGAGGAAGTCGAAGGGCGGCGCGTGCGGGTTGTGCGTGCCGCCCTCGAGGGTGAGGCTCGAGGGCGCCGGCGCGGTGAGCAGCGGGAGCAGGATCGTCTGCAGCACGAGCCCGGTGCTGCCCGCCGTGCCCACGGCGAAGCGATAGGCGCCCGGCCGCAGGCGCCGGGGCCGGAAGACGAGCTCCCGGGCGCCGATGACCGCGCCCTCCGTGTCGGCCTCGCCGATCGCCGCCGCCGCCTCCAGCGCCGTGAGGTGCTGCCGCATCAGGCCCGGCTTGGGCCGCCCCGCCCGCATGCGCTCGACCCGGAACGACGTGCCGGTGGCGAGCGAGAGCGCGAGCGCCGACCGGAGGACCTGACCGCCGCCCTCGCCCCGTGCCCCGTCGATCGTCAGCACCGGCTCACCCCTTCACGCACACGACCTGACGCAGCGTGTGCACGACCTCCACGAGGTCCCTCTGAGCCTCCATGACGGCGTCGATGGGCTTGTAGGCGCCCGGCGTCTCGTCGATGACGCCGAGGTCCTTCCGGCACTCGACCCCCGTCGTCGCCTCCGCGTGGTCCTCCAGGCTGAAGCGACGCCGGGCCTCCGCCCGCGACATCGCCCGGCCCGCCCCGTGGCTGCAGGAGTGGAAGCTCTCCGGGTTGCCCCGGCCGCGCACGATGTAGGAGCGCGCGCCCATGCTGCCCGGGATGATGCCGAGGTCGCCCTCGCGCGCCCGCACGGCGCCCTTGCGCGTCACCAGCACGTTGGC
>JAICGY010000129.1 GCA_025922915.1 Candidatus Methylomirabilota bacterium
CAGATGCCGTGGCTGAACGTGGCGCCCGAGTGGTCGCCGATGTAGAGCTCGACCTGCTGCCAGTAGTTCTGGTCGTCGCGGATCTTCTTGCAGTACATGCAGATCGGCAGGAGGCCCTGGAGCCGGGTCACGTGGGCGAGCGCGTGCTCGAGCGCCGTGACCCGTTCGGCCAGCTTGCGCTGCAGGCCGATCACGCGCTCGCCGACCTGCAGCCGGGCCCGGAGCTCCGCGGGCTCGAACGGCTTGGTCACGTAGTCGTCGGCGCCGCTGGCGAGCGCGGTGACGATGTCGTCCGTGTTGCCCCGGGAGGTCAGGAGGAGGACGTACACGAGCGCGCCGGACGTGGACTCCCGCAGCCGCCGGCAGATCTCCACGCCGGTCGGGCCCGGCATGATCCAGTCGAGGATGGCGATCGGCGGCGGGTCCTCGCCCGCCAGCACCTGCCAGGCCTCGTCGCCGTCCCCGGCGCTCTCGACCTCGTGGCCCCAGCTCGTCAGGAGCCCCGTGACGAGCCGGCGCAGCACGGGATCGTCGTCGGCGACGAGCGTCCTCACGCCGGGCGCTCGTGGGCCTCCGCCCACCGGCGGAACACCGTGACGGCGAGCGCGAGCTCGGCCTCGAGGCGGCCCACGGCCTCCGGCCAGGCATCGACGCGCGCCTGCGCGCCCAGCCGCTCCAGCTCCGCCGCCAGCGCCGCCGCCGGCCCGGCACCGAGCGACGCCAGCCCGCCCTTGAGGCTGTGGGCGACGCGCTCGACCGTCCTCGCGTCTCCCCTGGCCACCGCCTCGCCCAGCTCCGCGCGGCGCTCCGGGACGGTCTCGAGGAAGAGGCCGACGAGTTCCGCCAGGAGCTCGGAGTCGCCGCCGGTGTAGTGCAGGGCGACGGCGTGGTCGGCGGCGTCGTCGGCTGGGCGCTCGGTCACGACGGCCGATCATAGCATCGCGGCTGGACATACCGGGTACACTGACCCTCGGCCTTGTGATGACCTTCCGCTTCGTGCCACGCCGGGCGGCCCGATGGTGGCCGTCCTTGACCCTGGTAGCCCTGCTGGCGCTGGCCTCCCTCGTCGCTCCGTCCGAGGGCGCCCGGCGCCAGCCGCTGCACCACGCCCGGGACGGGTTCCGGAACGTGGCGGAGACCTACTCCTACGGCTGGCTCGTGCGCCTGCAGGGTCTCCTCACCCGCCGCCCGGCGCCCGAGGTCGGGGTGCCGGCGGTCGCCAACGACGCCGCCGCGCTGCGGGCGAACGGCCACCACCCGACCGCCACGTGGCTCGGCCACGCGTCCTTCCTGATCCAGCTGGACGGTGTGAACATCCTGACCGACCCCAACTGGAGCGAGCGGGCGAGCCCGGTGTCCTTCGCCGGGCCGCGGCGGCTGGTGCCGCCCGGCATCCGCTTCGAGGACCTGCCGCCGATCCACGCCGTGATCATCTCCCACGACCACTACGACCACCTCGACGAGGCCACCGTCCTGCGCCTGGCCCGCGAGCACCGTCCCCGCTTCTTCGTGCCGCTCGGGCTCGCCGCCTGGCTCGCCGACCGCGGTGTCGAGAACGTCGTGGAGCGCGACTGGTGGGAGCGGGCGGAGCTCCGCGGCGTGACCTTCGTCTGCACCCCGGCCCAGCACTCCTCGGGCCGGGGCCTCCACGACCAGAACGAGCGCCTGTGGGCGTCCTGGGCGGTCCTCGGGGCCGCGCGCCGGCTCTACTTCGCCGGCGACACCGGCTACTACCCGGGCTTGAAGGAGATCGCGCGGCTCGGGCCCTTCGACCTGGCCCTGCTCCCCATCGGGGGCTACAGTCGCCTCGACGGGGGCCATCCCAACCACCTCAACCCCGAGGAGGCGGTGCGGCTGTTCGAGGATCTCGGGGCCCGGCTGATGGTGCCGATGCACTGGGGCACCTTCGATCTGAACCGGGAGCCGGCCGACGAGCCGCCGGCCCGGCTCCGGGCCGCCGCCCTCGCCGCCGGCGTGGAGCGGCGCATCGAGCCGCTCCGCCCGGGGCAGACGCTCGACTGGTGACCCGTCGGAAGGAGCCGCCCCCATGGACGCGACCGCGAGCCAGAGACGCGACGTCGCCTACCAGCTGCATCCGTTCACCAACCTCCATCGCCACCAGAGCGAGGGGCCCCTCGTCATCACGAGCGGCAAGGGGATCTACGTCTACGACGAGGCGGGCCGCGAGTACATCGAGGGGCTAGCCGGGCTCTGGTGCACCGCGCTCGGCTTCGGCGAGGAGCGGCTGGTGGAGGCGGCGGCGCGCCAGATGCGCCGGCTGCCCTACTATCACCAGTTCGGCGGCAAGGCCAACGACGTGGCCATCGCGCTGGCCGAGCGGCTGATCCGCACGCTGCCCGTCCCGATGTCCAAGGTGTTCTTCAACAACTCGGGCTCCGAGGCCAACGAGACGGCGATCAAGCTGGTCTGGTACTACAACAACGCCCTCGGCCGCCACCGGAAGAAGAAGATCCTCGCCCGCGTGCGCGGCTACCACGGCGTCACGCTGGGCGCGGGGAGCCTGACCGGCCTCGCCGCCGCCCACCGGGACTTCGACCTGCCCCTGCCCCAGATGCGCCACGCCGACGCGCCCTATCACTTCCGCGAGGCGAAGCCCGGCGAGAGCGAGGACGCCTACGCGGCCCGGCTGGCCGAGAGCCTCGAGGCGCAGATCGTGCGCGAGGACCCGGACACCGTGGCCGCCTTCATCGCCGAGCCGGTGATGGGCGCGGGCGGGGTCCTGGTGCCGCCGCGGACCTACTTCGACCGGATCCAGCCCATCTTGCGACGGCACGACGTCCTGCTCATCGCCGACGAGGTGATCTGTGGCTTCGGCCGGACCGGGCGGATGTTCGGGACCGAGACCTTCGGCCTCCGGCCCGACATCATGACCATGGCCAAGGCGCTCACCTCGGGCTACCTGCCCCTCTCGGCGACCGCCATCTCCGAGCAGATCTACCGGGCGCTCGTCCGGCAGAGCGAGCGCCTGGGCGTCTTCGCGCACGGCTACACCTACACCGGGCACCCCGCGGCGTGCGCGGTCGCGCTCGAGTCGCTCGACATCTTCGAGGAGCGCGACCTGATCGGCCACGTCGGCCGCATGGCGCCCCGCCTGCAGGGCGGCCTGCGGGCCCTCGCCGCGCACCCGCTGGTGGGCGACGTCCGCGGTGTCGGCCTGATGGCCGGTCTCGAGCTCGTGCCCGACAAGCCCGGGCGCGGCCTCTTCGACCCGGCCGGAACCGCGGGCGCCCTGGTGGTCGCGCGGGCCCAGGCCCACGGCCTCATCGTGCGCGCCGTGCAGGACACGATCGCCGTCTGCCCCCCGCTCGTCATCGGCGACGCCGAGATCGATGAGCTCCTGCGCCGCCTCGCCCGCGCGCTCGACGAGGCCCACGACACCCTGACGCGCCCCGCCTAGCCGGCCGGGGCCGGGTCAGGCGGGCCCGAGCGACCGCTCGAGATCGCCGAGGCGGGCGAGCACCGGCGCGCGCGCGAGGCTGGCGCGCAGCACGGGATCGGCGAGCGTCGCGGCCACGCCCGCCACCGCCGCGCGGGCCGCCTGCGCCGCCGCGCGGGCGGCCTCGCCGCGGCCCCGCGCCGCCTCGAGCCGCGCGATCGCGGCCTGCGTCAGCCAGAGCTGCGGCGGGTTGCCGATCTCCACGGCGAGGTCGCGGGCCTGGCGCAGCGCCTCCTCGGCCTCGTCCCAGCGCCGTCGCGCGCACGCGACCTCGCCGGCGAGCCGCCAGCCCTTCACCTGGTTCTTGCGCGAGCGCCACCGCGTGGCGAGCTCCAGGCACCGCATGGCGCCGGCGGCGGCGCCGTCGAGGTCGTGCCGGGCGAGGGCCAGCTCGCCCCGGCTGGCGGCGAGGCGGATCGACCAGCGGAAGCGCATCCAGTCGCTGCTGTCCGGCGAGCGCGCGAACCGCTCCACGCTCTCGTAGAGCTCGCCCGCCAGCGCCAGGTCGCCCCGGACGAGCGCCGCGTCGCCGAGGTTGATCTCGGCGTTCGGGATGGTGCCCGGGTCGAGCCGCCGGCGGCCCACGGCCGCGCTGCGCCGGTTGAGCTCGGTGCCGCCCTCGACGTCGCCCAGCTCGAGGTGCAGCCAGCCCAGGCAGTTGAGGAGCCGGTGGTGGATGGCCTCGTCACCGACCTTCTCGGACAGCGCCAGGCCCTCGCGGAACACGGCGAGCGCGGCATCGTAGTCGCCGCGCCCGCCGAGCGTCAGGCCGTAGAAGAACCCGCCGAGGAGCAGCGGGTAGAGCTGGCCGTGCTCGCGGGCGACGGCAAGCCCGGACGCCTGCAGGCGTGCCGCCGACGCCCAGTCCTCCTCCCAGTTGAGGACGAGCCCGGCCGTGGCGAGCGCGAGCGAGCGGTGGAAGGCGTCGCGCGCCGCCTCGCTGACGGTCAGGGCGCGCTCGAGGTGCTCGCGCGCGACGTCGATGCGCCCGGTGACGGCGCTCACGAAGCCGATGGTGACGTGGCTCCGGGCCAGCGCCGACGTGGCGCCGGTCGGCTCGCCCACCTCGATGGCGCGCTGCGCCTGCGCGACGGCGCCCTCCAGGTCGCGGGCCCACGTCGCCGCCCAGGCGACGGCGGCGAGGGCGGCCGCCTCGCGCTCCCGGTCGCCCGCCCCGCGGGCGAGGGCGAGCGCCTGCTCGGCCTCCGCCCGCGATCGCTGGAAGTCGCTGCGGACGACCTGCAGGGCGGCCTTGGCGAGGTGGATCGTGACGAGCGTCGCGGCGTCGGCGCCCCCCGGCTGCCGGCGTGCCGCGCCGAGCGCCTGGTCGTAGAGATCGAGGGCCTCGCTGACGGCGAAGGCGTGCGCCGCCCGCTCCCCGGCCCGGAGCAGGTACGCGAGCGCGGGGGACCACTCCTCGGCGCGCGAGAAGTGGTAGGCGAGCAGCCCGTAGTGCTCCGGCAGGCGGTCGGCGTGAACGGCCTCGATCGCCCGAGCGATGGCGTCGTGCAGCGCCCGGCGCTCGGCCGCCGACAGCGATCCGTACGCGACCTCGTGGGTGAGGGCGTGGTTGAAGGCATGCGTCGGCTCGGGGAAGAGGGTCTTCTCGTGGACGAGCTCGACCGCGCGAAGCTCGCGCAGGGCCTCGTCGAGACCGATGCCGGCCGGGAGCACTCGCTCGAGCAGCCGTCGCCCGAACTCGCGGCCGAGGACGGCCGCGTGCTGCAGGACGCGGCGCGGGACGTCGGGCAGGCGCGCGATGCGCGAGACGATCACGTCCTGCACGGTGTCCGGGACCTGGATCTCGTCGAGCGGGCGCGCGAGCGCGAGACGGCCGTCCTCGCGCCGCAGCGCGCCTCCCTCCTGGAGCGCGCGCACGAGCTCCTCGACGAAGAACGGGTTGCCCTCCGCCTTGCCCGCGATCAGCCTGCGGAGCGGCTCCGGCAGGCCGTCCGCCTCCAGGAGCGCCTCCGCCATGCCGAGGCTCTCGTCGTCGGAGAGCGCCGTCACGGCGAGCCGGGTGTGGAACGTGTGGTCGCCGAACGGGGGCGTGTAGCCCGGCCGGAAGGTGAGGACGAGCAGCACCCGGCTGGCGGCGAGGCCGTCGGCCAGCACGCTGATGAGGTCCTCGGTCGCCGGGTCCGTCCAGTGAAGATCCTCGAACACCAGGACGTGGGGCCGGCGCTCGGCGCCGCGCGCGATGAGCCGCCGCGTGGCGGCCCGGATCTCCGCGTGGCGCAGCTTGGGATCCATCCCCGACACGGTCGGATCGCCGGGATCGACCCCGAGGAGCGCCCGCAGGAAGGGCAGGGCGGTCAGGACGTCGTCGCCGAGCCGGCGGACGCGTCGCTCGAGCTTGTCGATGACGACCGGCTCGGGGTCGGCGTCGTCGATCCGGAAGGTGCGGCGCGCCATGTCCACGAGGGCGTGGAACGGCATGGAGCGCCCGTACGACTGCGCCTGCCCCTCGTTCCAGGCGGCCTCGGCGCCCAGCCGCCGCCGCAGCTCGAGCAGGAGCCGGGACTTGCCGATGCCGGGCTCCCCGACCAGCAGGACGACCTGGCCCTGGCCGCCGCGCGCCTGCTCGAAGCGCTCGTGGAGCAGGCGCAGCTCGCGCTCGCGGCCGACGAACCGCCCCTTCCGCTCGTCGGCCCTGCCCGCCACCCGATGGAGCAGTCCCACGCCCTTCACCACTTCGAGCGGAACGAGCGCGAAGCGCCGTCTCGCCGCGGCGGCCGCGCCCGGGTCCACGACGACGTCGCCGGGCTGCGCGGTGGCCAGGGTGGCGGCGAGCCCGTCGCGCGCCTTCGCCGCGGACGCCGGGTCCAGCGCGGTGACGTCGCCGGCCACCGTGACCTGGACGGAGGCGACACCGATGGCGGTCCGCACGTCCGGCCGCTCCGCGGCCTCCCGCCGGGCGCGCGCGGCGACGGCCTGGACGGCGAGCGCGGCGTGGACGGCGCGCAGGGGGGAGTCCTCGGCGGGCTCGAGCCCGAACACGGCCACCACGCGGTCGGCCCCGATCTCCTCGACGTGACCGCCGGAGGCGCGGATCTTGTCGACGACCGTCTCCAGCGCGCGCACAGTCTCCGACGAGGGCAACGGCCGGGCGGCGACGAGCGAGGTGTGCATCATCGCCACGCGGCGAGCCTCCCGCCGCGGCGGCGCGCCGGCTGCCGCCGCCGAGCGGGAGACGGTGGGCGGCCGGCCACCCCGCCGGCGGCGCGGCGTGTCGGGTGTCTCGATCCCGAGGCCGTGGCGCTCCATCCGGTAGCGCAGCGTGTTCCGGGGGATCCCCAGCCGCGTGGCTGCCCGCGAGATGTTCCAGTCCGTCGCGCGCAGCGCGTCGACGAGGTGGGTGCGCTCGACCTCGTGCAGGGCGTCAGCCAGCTCCGGGCCGGCCGGCGGTCCACCGGCGGCACGGGCAGCCGCGCCGCCGCCGAGCTCGAGGTGGGCGGCCGTGACCACCGGGCCCTCGGCGAGCAGGGCCGCCCGCTCCATCACGTTGCCGAGCTCCCGCACGTTGCCGGGCCAGCGGTGGCCCATGAGGGCGGCGCGCGCGTCCGATCCCAGGGCCCGGGCGGGCAGCCCGTAGTCTGCGCAGGCGCGGGCGAGGAAGTGCTCGGCCAGGAGCAGGACGTCGTCCCCGCGCTCGCGGAGGGCGGGCAGGCGAAGGGTCACTACGGCCAGCCGGTGGTAGAGGTCCTCGCGGAAGCGCCGGGCGGCGACGGCGGACGCCAGGTCCTCGCTCGTCGCCGCCACGACGGCGACGTCCAGCGGCTCGCTCCGGGTGCTGCCCAGCCGGCGCACCGTCCTCTCCTCGACGACCTTGAGGAGCTTCGCCTGCAGGGCCAGGGGAAGGAGGCCCACCTCGTCGAGGAAGATCGTGCCGCCCTGGGCGGCCTGGAAGAGGCCCGCCTTGGCCTGCCGCGCGTCGGTGAAGGCGCCCCGCTCGAAGCCGAAGAGCTCGGCCTCGAGGAGCGTCTCGGGGATCGCCGCGCAGTTGACGTCGACGAACGGCCCGCCGGCCCGCGGCCCGGCCCGGTGGATGGCGCCGGCGAGGAGCCCCTTGCCCGTGCCCGTCTCGCCGAGGATCAGGAGCGGCGGCAACCGGCGCACGCCGGGCCCGTGCGGGCGCAGCAGCCGTGCCACCTGCTCGCGCACCTCGGCGAGAGGCGGGCTCGTTCCGAGCAGCTGCGCGAGGCCGTGCATGGCTACCGTGATGCTATCGCGCCCGCCGTTCGGGCGCCGCGGAACTGTCGAAACCGTCGAAGCCCGAGCGGCGCCCGGGCGTTTCGTCGGTCAGTAACGCGAAAGGCCGCGTGTTTCCTGCTCTCGCCGTCTGGCACTCGCGCTGCACAGATAGCGACGCGACGGTCAGGGCGCACCACACGACGAGGGAGGGCACGACGATGACGACGAAGGGGCAGAACGGGATGACGGGCGAGCAGCGGTACACGTACCAGTCGGCGCTCGAGGCGTCGGAGCGGATCAACTGGCGCGTCGAGGATCTCATCGGCGGCGACAAGCGCCTGGACTTCGGCCGGCCGTTCATGCCGGAGTCGCTGGCGCGGGCCGGCAAGCTGGACTTCCTCTCCCCCCGGGAGCAGCAGACGCTGAACCAGATCCGGGGCCACGGCTACCTGCACACGTTCGGGCTGGTCGAGGAGTTCATCCTGCCGTTCGTCCTGGACCACGCGCGGTCGCAGCTGCACGGCGACTCGTACGTGGTCCGCGCCCTGCTCGAGTTCGCGGCGGAGGAGGCCAAGCACATCCACCTCTTCCGGCGGTTCGGCGAGGACTTCGTGCGGGGCTTCGGCACCCGCGTCGACGGCATCGGCCCCGCGCCGGACGTGGCGAAGGCCGTGCTGAGCCACCACCCGCTCGGCGTCGCCCTGGTCATCCTGCACATCGAGTGGATGACGCAGCGCCACTGGATCGAGGCGGTGCGCGACGACCAGGGGCTCGACCCGCAGTTCACGAGCCTCCTCAAGCACCACTGGATGGAGGAGGCCCAGCACGCCAAGCTCGACACCCTCATGGTGGACGCCCTCGCGAAGGCGGCGCCCGGCGAGATCGAGCGCGGCCTCGAGGACTACCAGAAGCTCGGCGGCATCATCGACGGCGCGCTGGGGCAACAGGTGGAGATGGACCTCGACGCCCTGACGCGGGCGACGGGCCGCGCGCTCACCGAGGACGAGCAGGCGGCGTGCCGGGAGACGCAGCGGCAGGCGCTCCGCTGGACCTATCTCGGCTCCGGCATGAGCCACCCGCGCTTCCTCGAGACGGTCGGCCGGCTCAGCCCGGCGGCGCGCCAGTCCCTGGAGGCGATGGCCCCCGCGCTGTCCTGATCGCGCCCGCGCGCGCCCCGGGACCCGGTCCCGGGGCGCGCACGACCACGACAACACGCTCAGCCACGAGGGAGGAGACGACGATGACGACGGCAGTGACCGGCACGGTGAACGGGATCGACGTCGACGCGCTGACCGCGGTCGTGCGCGAGGTGGAGCGAGACCCCGCCAAGGGCAAGGTCGAGTTCCGCGTGCGGTCGGGCTGGAAGGGCCAGACGCGCTCGCAGACCGTCGTGGAGTCCTACACGATCGGTGGCCAGGTCGTGCACCGCAACTTCACCATCGAGGCCGACGAGCCCTTCGAGCTGCTCGGCCGGAACACGGCGCCGAACCCCCAGGAGCTGCTGATGGCGGCGCTGAACGCGTGCATCACCGTCGGCTACGTGGCCGGCGCCGCCGTGAAGGGGATCCGGCTGGAGAAGGTGGAGGTCGAGACGCGGGGCGAGCTCGATCTGCGCGGCTTCCTCGGCATCGACGCCGCCGTGCCGCCCGGCTACGAGACCATCCGGTGCGTCGTCCGCCTCCGCGGCGACGGCACGCCCTCGCAGCTGCGCGAGATCCACGACAACGTGCTGCGCACGTCCCCGAACTTCTTCAACCTCACGCGTCCGATCAAGATCGACGCCCGGCTGGAGATCGACGGGTAGGGCGGCGTCGGACGAGACGCAAGCGCTGGACGGTGCGGAGACGGACGAGGGAGCTCTCGACGTGGCGGATCTCGCCGACCAGGGCGAGCCGCTGGGTGGTGCCCACCAGCACGTCGATACGGCAGGACTCGCCGCGCCGGAGGTCACGCGGGGGGGCGGCCAGGACGCAGAGGCCCTGCTCGCTCGCGTCGATCGCCCGGCCCGGCACGGCGCGCTCGTCGATCCACAAGCGAACCGGCCACGAGACGGGGCGCCGCGGGGCGCTGCGCCGCTCGGCGCCCCGGCGCCCGCGCGGCGGCCGCTTGGGGGGCCTCGATCGGTTCGCTCTCGGGCTCATGCGAGGGCCGGCAGGACCTGCTCGCCGAGCAGGCGGATCGAGCGCAGGACCCGCGCCTGCTCGAGCCCCGGCCACTGCAGCCGGAAGATGACGGTCGTCGCCCCCAGCCGCTCCCGGTAGCGGGCGAGCTCCTCCCGCACGCGGGGCGGATCACCGACGACGAACCGGTCGCGCGCCAGCTCCTCGAACGCGGCGCTCCACTGCTCGCCGGCGGGCAGGGCGCGGTCCTGCTCCCAGCCGCGGTACGCCGCGTA
>JAICGY010000130.1 GCA_025922915.1 Candidatus Methylomirabilota bacterium
GCTGGCCCGCGTGCGCGACGGCGTGGCGGCGATCCGGGCGCGGCTGCAGACCCGCGTCGTCGTCGCCGCGCTCGGCCCGAGGATGTGCCGGCTCGCCGGGGAGGTGGCCGACGGCGTCCTCTTCAACTGGCTGACGCCCGAGCACGCGCGCCGCTCGGCCGCCCTCGTGCGCGAGGGCGCCGCGGCCGCCGGGCGCCGCGCGCCGACGATCTACGCCTACGTGCGCGTGGCGGTAGGCGCGGCGGGACGCGACCGGCTGGCGAAGGAGGGCGGGCGCTACGCGGCCATTCCCGCCTACGCCGACCACTTCGCCCGGATGGGCGTGGACCCGCTCGAGACGTCCGTCGCGGCCGCCACTGCCGACCAGGTACCCGCGGCCATCGCGCGGTGGCAGGACGCCGTCGACGAGGTGGTGGTCCGCGCGATCCCGGCGAGCGACAGCCTCGACGACCACCTCGCCGTCGTCCGCGCCGCCCGGCCGGCGTGATCGCCACAGGGGTAGCGTTCTCTGGACATGGTGCGGGACCGGCGGTTGCTCTAGGTGCGCCGCGCCGGAGAGGATGCGTGTTCCGGTCGCCGACGTGTTCGCCGGCTGACCGCGCTACGCGAAGGCCTTGCGCAGCGCGCCGGCCACCTCGTCCAGCGCCACCCTGGCCTGGTCGAGCAGGCGGGTCATCCGGAAGAAGCCGTGGAACATGCCGGGGTAGCGGGTGAGGGTGACCGGCACCCCGGCGTCGCGCAGGCGCGCCGCGTAGGCCTCGCCCTCGTCGCGCAGCGGGTCGCACTCGGCCGTGATCACGAGGGCCGGCGGCAGGCCGGCGAGGCTCGTGGCGAGCAGCGGTGACGCGTAGGGCTCCCGGCCCTGCGCGGGGCTGGCCAGGTAGTGATCCCAGAACCAGCGCATCGCCTCCCGCGTGAGGATCGGGCCGGCCGCGTTCTCGTGATAGGACGGCGTGTCCAGCCCGTGCTCCGTGACGGGATAGATCAGAACCTGCTGGACGAGGCGCGGGCCCCCGCGCTCGCGCGCCATCAGCGCGGCCACGGTGGCGAGGTTGCCGCCCGCGCTGTCGCCCCCCACCGCCACCCGCCGCGGATCGATCGCGAGCCGGCCGGCGCTCTCGACCAGCCACGTGAGCGCCGCGTAGGCGTCCTCGACGGCGACCGGGTACTTGGACTCCGGCGCCAGCCGGTAGTCCACGCTGGCCACCACGCAGCCGGCGTGGTTGGCCAGGGCGCGGCAGATGCCGTCGTGGGTCTCGAGGTCGCCGATGACCCAGCCGCCGCCGTGGTAGTAGACCAGCGCCGGATGCGGGCCGCCGGCCGCCGGCGTGTAGACCCGCACGGTGATGGCGCCGCCCGCCACGGGCACCTGGTGGTCCGCGACCGCGGCCACCTCCTCGAACGGCCCGAGCGCGGCGAGGCGGGCGCGCATGGCCTCGCGGGCCTCCGCGGGGGTCGACTGCTCGATCGGCTTGAGGTCGAGCGCGGCGAGCGCGTCGACGATCCGCTGGGCCTGGGGATCGAGCGGCATGGCTCAGGCGGCGGCGCGCGGCCGGAGCAGCCGGGCGCGCAGGGTCTCGACCTGCTCGTGGAAGGGGACGCCGCCGCGCGCCGTCATGGGCGTCTGCTCCGCGAGCCCCGTGTGCAGCTCCGCGAACACCGGGCCCTCGGCCTTCAGCAGCTCCGGGAAGCGGCCCCGGAACTCGTCCAGGTCCCGGATCGCGCACGTCACCCGGTAGCCCGCCGCCCTCGCCATCATCGCGAAGTCCACGGTGAGCCCGCCGGGAATGTGCTGCGCACCCGAGGTGTGGTAGACGCCGTTCTTGAAGAGCAGGTGCACGAAGTTCCGCGCGCCGGCGCCGGCGCTCGTGGCGAGGGAGCCGAGCTGCATCAGCAGGGAGCCGTCGCCGTCCAGCACGACGACGCGCCGGTCCGGCCGGGCGAGGGCGAGCCCCAGCCCCATCGACGAAGCGCCTCCCATGAACCCCACGCAGGTGACCGAGAGATCGTCGGGCGCGATGGTGCGCCAGGCCGGCGCCGTGGTCATGGTGGGCACCACGATGGCGCTGCCGCGGGCGGCGGCGATGACGCGCAGGACCTCCTCGGGCTTCATGGCCATGTCAGGCGGTCTCCAGGCCGACGAGCACGGCGGCCGGCCCGCGCCGGGCGCGGCTCAGCCGGTAGTACTCGGGGATGAGGTGGACGTCGTCGGGGCCCTCGAGCCGGGCGTGGGGAACGCCGAAGGTGTCGAGCAGCGGCTCGCAGTAGCGGACCATCGAGTGGCGGGACTCGCGCGGGTCCCGGTCCTTCTCGCGGCTGAGGAGGCCGATCATGTAGAACATCGGCACCTTGCCGTCCATCGCCACGCCGCGGAGCGTGTTGATCGAGGCGTAGAGCCCGGCGTGCTGGATCATCAGCACGACCGGCTCGCCCCCCATGTGGAGCCCGGCCGCCACGGCCGTCGCCTCGTCCTCCGTGGCGCACGTCACGACCCGGATCGCCTCCTCCTTGTCGAGGGCGGCGAGCACCGTCTTCTGGTGGGTGTCGGGGACGGACAGGATCCAGCCCAGGTGCGCGTGCTGCGGTGGCTCCGCCACCTCGGCGGCCAGGGCCGCCCGCGCCTCGCGGAAGGTGTCCTTCAGGGTGTCGATGATCAGGCTCGCGGGGATCGACTCCGGCATCGCTGTCCTCCGGGCTCGTGGCCGGCCGCCAGTCTATCAGACCCGCACGTGGCGTATACTCCGGCCCCAGTCATGGCCTCGCCGGTGACCGTCGAGCAGTTCGCGATCGGACAGTCCGCCCGCCGCCTCGAGGATCCGCGCCTGCTCCAGGGGTTCGGCCGCTACTCCGACGACGTGGCGCTGCCGCGCACGGCGCACGGCGTGGTCGTGCGCTCGCCCCACGCGCACGCCCGCCTGCGTTCCCTCGACGCCGCGGCGGCCCGGGACGCCCCGGGCGTGCTGGCCGTGCTGACCGGCGCCGATCTGGCGGCCGACGGCGTCGGCGACCTGCCGACGGACGCCGGGCGCAAGCGCGCCGACGGCACGCCGGCCCCCGGGACGCCGCGGCCCGCCCTCGCCCGCGAGCGGGTGCGGCACGTCGGCGACCCGGTGGCCTTCGTCGTGGCGGAGACGGCCACGCAGGCCGCGGACGCCGCCGCGCTCCTGGTCGTCGATTACGGGCCGCTGGCGGCGGTGGCCGCGACGGCGGAGGCGACCCGCCCGGGGGCGGCCAGGGTCTGGGAGGCGGCCGCCGACAACGTCGCCTTCGTGTGGGAGGCCGGCGCCGCCGCCGCCGTGACGCAGGCCTTCGCGTCCGCGGCCCACGTCACGCGGCTGGACTTCCTGGTGAGCCGCGTGGCGGCGGCGCCGCTCGAGCCGCGCGCGGCCGTCGGCGAGTACGACCACCGCACCGGGCGCTACACGCTGCACACCGGCGTGCAGATGCCCCACGGCGTCCGCACGCTCCTCGCCGAGCAGATCTTCCGCGTGCCGCTGACCGCCGTGCGCGTGGTCACCGCGGACGTCGGGGGCAGCTTCGGGATGCGCAACGGCGTCTACCCGGAGCTGGTCCTCGTGCTGTGGGCGGCACGGCGGCTCGGCCGGCCCGTGAAGTGGACGTCGGACCGGCGCGAGGCGTTCGTCAGCGACGAGCACGGCCGCGACAACGTCTCCACCGTGGAGCTCGCCCTGGACGCCGACGGCCGCTTCCGCGGGCTCCGCGTGGCGATCACGCTGAACGTCGGCGCCTACCTCACGCCGCGGAGCGCGGGCCCGGGCACCAACAACGTGGGCGGCGTGGCCGGCGTCTACACGACGCCCGCCATCCACGTGCGGACGACCGGCGTCTACACGCACACCACGCCGACGGGACCGTACCGCGGCGCCGGCCGGCCCGAGGCGACGTACGCGATCGAGCGGGTGATCGACGTCGCGGCGCGGGAGCTCGGCATCGACCCCGTCGCGCTGCGCCGGCGCAACCTGATCCCGGCCTCGGCGATGCCGTTCCGGACCGGCCTCGTCTTCACGTACGACTGCGGCGACTTCGCGCGCGGCATGGAGCTGGCGCTGGCACGGGCCGACCACGCGGGCTTCGAGAAGCGGCGGGTGGAGGCGCGCCGGCGCGGCGCGCTGCGCGGGCTGGGCGTGGCCAACGCGATCGAGGTGGCCGGGGGCCCGTACACCGCGGTGAACCCGGACACCGCGGCGCTGCGCGTCAACCCCGACGGCTCCGTCGTGGTCCTCGCCGGGTCGACCTCGATGGGGCAGGGCAACGAGACGGCCTTCGCGCAGATCGTGGCGGACCGGCTCGGCGTCTCGCCCGATCGGATCCAGGTGCTCTGGGGCGACAGCGACGCCCTGGGCGCCGGGCGCGGCAACGGCGGGTCCGGCGCCCTCACCGTGGGCGGCTCGGCCGTCGCGCGGGCGGCCGACAAGGTGGTCGAGCGCGGCCGCCGCATCGCCGCCCACCTGCTCGAGGCCGCGTTCGAGGACGTCGTCCTGCGCGACGGCCGGTTCACGGTCGTCGGCACCGACCGGGGCCTGGCGTTCACGGCGGTCGCCCGCGCCGCCTACCAGGCGCGCCAGCTGCCGCCCGACCTCGAGCCGGGGTTCGGCGAGACGGCCGTGTTCACGCCGCCCGCGGTCACGTTCCCGAACGGCTGCCAGGTGTGCGAGGTGGAGATCGACGAGGCGACGGGGGCCCTCCGCATCGTGCGCCACACGGTGGTCGACGACGTGGGGCGGATGGTGAACCCGATGCTCGTGAAGGGGCAGATCCACGGCGGCGTGGTCCAGGGGCTCGGCCAGGGGCTGCTCGAGGTCTTGGCCTACGAGCCCGGGACCGGGCAGCTCCTCTCCGGCTCGTTCATGGACTACGCGCTGCCGCGGGCGGACGACGTGCCGTTCTTCGAGGTGGACAGCCACGAGGTGCCGACCGGGGTCAATCCCCTCGGCGCCAAGGGTGTCGGCGAGGCCGGCACGGTGGGCGCGCTGCCCGCGCTCATGAACGCGGTCAACGACGCCCTGGCCCCCCTGGGCGTGCGGCACCTCGACATGCCGCTGACCGCCGAGCGCGTGTGGCGGGCGATCCAGGAGGCCCGATGACCTACGAGTGTCTGCTCTACGAGGTGAAGGACGGCATCGCCACCCTCACGCTGAACCGGCCGGAGCGGATGAACGCCCTCGGCGGCACGCTGCGCGAGGACCTGTACGACGCCCTCGCGCGGGCGAGCGGCGACGCCGCGGTGCGCGTGGTGGTGATCACGGGCGCCGGCCGGGGCTTCTGCGCGGGCGGCGACGTGAAGGCGATGAACGAGGCCAAGGAGGCGGGGCGGGAGCGGTCGCTGATGGAGCGGATCGCACCCGGGCGCGATCGCACGCTGCTCGCCATGCGCGACGCGCCGCAGCCAATCATCGCCGCCGTGAACGGCGCGGCGGCCGGCGCCGGCATGAATCTGGCCCTCGCCTGCGACATCCGCATCGCCTCGACGGCGGCGCGGTTCTCCCAGGCCTTCGTCAAGCGCGGGCTGCACCCGGACTGGGGCGGCACCTACTTCCTGCCGCGCCTGGTCGGCATGGCGCGGGCCTGCGAGCTGGTCTTCACCGGCGAGGTCGTGGACGCGGCCGAGGCCCTCCGCCTGGGGCTGGTGAGCCGGGTGGTCGAGCCGGAGGCGTTGATGCCGACGACGCTCGAGCTGGCCGGCCGGATCGCCGCCGGCCCGCCGGTGGCGATCCGGCTCGCCCGCCGGGCGCTCTACCGCAACGCAGAGGCGGATCTCCGGGAAGCCCTCGAGTACGAGACCTTCGCCCAGAACGCCTGCTTCGAGACGGAGGACGCGCGCGAGGGCATCCGGGCCTTCGTCGACAAGCGCACGCCCATCTTCCGGGGACGCTGACCCCCGCCGCCACCGACCCCTTCTTCCGCGAGGAGACGCATGGAGCTCGAACGGCCGCTGCCGCATCCGATCACGCCCGAGGCCCGGCCCTACTGGGACGGCGCCCGGGAAGGCAAGCTGATGATCCCCCGCTGCACCGCGTGCGGGAAGGCCTTCCTCTACCCCCGCGTGCGGTGCCCCTTCTGCGCGTCGCGCGACATCGAGTGGATCCGCGCCAGCGGGCGCGGCCGGCTGCACGCCTTCGAGATCGCCCACCAGATCCTCAACCGCGCCTTCAAGGTGAAGACCCCCGTCGTCCTCGCCATGGTGGAGCTCGAGGAAGGGCCGCGCCTGCTGACCAACCTGGTCAACGTGGAGCCCGACCCCGCGAGGCTCCGGTGCGACATGCCGGTGGAGGTGGTGTTCGAGAAGCAGACGGAGGAGATCACGCTGCCGATGTTCCAGCCGGCGGGGGGCGCGCGATGACCGACCGGGCCCGGCTGCGCGCGCTCTCGAACAGCACCTGCATCGTCGGCGTGGACGAGAGCGACGAGCTCGGCACGCTGCCGCACAAGAGCCAGCTGACGCTCCACGTGGAGGCGATCCACAACGCCGTGCGCGACGCGGGGCTGAAGGTCGCCGACATCGACGGCGTCTTCACGGCCGGGCAGCACTCGCCGGCCACGATCGCCGAGGCGATCGGCGTCACGCCGCGGTACGTCGACGGCACCACCGTCGGCGGCTGCTCGTTCATCATCATGGTCGGCCACGCGATGGTGGCCCTGCACCACGGGCTGTGCGACGTGGCGGTGATCTCCCACGGGGAGTCCGGCCGCTCCGGAGTCGGGGTCACGCCGCGGCGCGACACCGCGCTGCCCGGGCAGTGGGAGGCGCCCTACGGCTTCGGCGGCGCCCCGACCTACTTCGGGCTCATCACCACGCGCCACATGCACGAGCACGGCACGACGCTCGAGCAGTGGGCGCAGGTGGCGGTGTCCACGCGGAAGTGGGCCGCGCTGAACCCGAAGGCGAAGAATCGCGAGCCGATCACCGTGCAGGACGTCCTGCGCTCGCGGCCGGTGGTGTGGCCGTTCAACGTGCTGAACATCTGCCTGGTGACCGACGCCGGCGGCGCCGTCGTCATGACGCGGGCCGAGCGGGCGCGCGACTGCGCCAAGCCGCCGGTCTATGTGCGGGGGGCGGGGGAGGGCGCCGAGCACGTCGCGCTGACCCAGATGCGCGACCTGACCACCAGCCAGGCCACGCGCCTGTCCGGCGACAAGGCCTTCGCCATGGCCGGCGTCCGACCCGCGGACTTCCAGCACGTGATGCTCTACGACGCCTTCACGTCGGGGCCGCCGATCATGCTGGAGTCGCTGGGCTTCTGCAAGCCGGGCGAGGGCGTCCACTTCTTCGAGGAGGGGCGCGCCACCCCCGGCGGCACGCTGCCCATCAACACGAACGGCGGCGGGCTCTCCTACACCCACACGGGGATGTACGGGATCTTCCCGATCATCGAGTCCGTCCGCCAGCTCCGCGGCGAGTGCGGCCCGCGCCAGGTGCCGGGCGTCCGCCTCTCGCTCGTGAACGGCATGGGCGGGATGCTGTCGGCGGCCGGCACCCTGGTGCTGGCGAACCAGACGTAGCGTCAGGCGGAAGGGGCGAGCCGGAAGCCGAGGGCGTTCGCGGCGCTTCGCAGCCGGCCGTCGAGGCTGACCAGCGTCAGCTCCGGGATCGCGTCCCGGAGGACGAGCATGCTGGCGAGATGGAGCGCGTCGAGCGTCCGGAGGGGCTCGCCGGGGAACGTGTCCCGGGCCCGCGCCACGACGCGGCGGCCGAGGCGGAGGACGGACCAGTGCGCTTCCGCCTCCCGAAGCGCCCGGCGGATGGCCTCGGCGCGTCGCTCGCTCAGGTGGCCGAGCTGTCGTGCGCGGAGGACGGCACGATCGCACTCGACGAGCGTGAGATCGGACGCGACCACGCGCTCCGCCCCGCCGAGGATCGTGCGGATCTCCGTTCCCCGCGGTTCCCCGAGGAGCCAGGCGAGCACCGCGCTGGATTCCGCGTACAGCCTCAGCGATCGCCCCGCGTGTCGTCCAGCAGGCGTCGGGCCAGGCCAGGCTTGCCGACCGGCGGCATCGCCGGATAGAGATCGCGTCGGTTCTCCTCACCGAGGGTGAGGAGCCCCCGGCGAGCCAGCGCGAGCAACGCCTCGTCGACGCTCACGGTCGCCGGACGGGGCGGTCCGAGCTCCGCCACCACGTCGCGGCGGCTGGTGACCAGCACGCTGCGGCCGCGCCGCGCGCGGCGCACATAGTCGGCGAGGTGGGCCTTCAGCTCCCGCAGACCGACACGGATCGGGCCGCCCGGGCTCCCGGCGGGCGCCGCGTATCGCGCGTGCGGCTCGTGGACACGAGCACGGTTCGTGTCGGCGCGACCCACGAGGGCCGTGACGACGATCCGGTCCTCGTCCACCGTGATCTCGAGAGGGGTGGCGGCGTCGATCCCTACCCGTTCGAGGAGTGTGCGTTCGAGGATGAGGGCCCAGCTGTTCCCGGTCCGCGTCAGCCGTTTGACCATCCGTCAGGCCTCCAGGTACTGACACTGTGGGCCCGATGTACGAACGGGTCAAGCGCGGCTGCGCACCGGTGCGCTCAGGTCCCCGTGCGCGGCCACGGGATGTTCATCGCGTCGAGCCGACGCAGTCGATCCTGGCCGAGGGCGCGGTCCCACACCTCCGCGAGCGCCTCCGGCGTCCAGGGCTGGGCGCCGGTCGCCGTGCGCAGGGGCGCGGGATGCGAGAAGACCGTCACCTCGGTGCCGCGCACGCCGATCACCTGACCCGTGATGTGCGCGGCGCGGTCGCTGGCGAGGAACGTCGCCACCGGGCCGATGGCCTCGGGGGGCGTCGCGGTGGCCAGCGCGCGCCGCTGGTCGGGCAACCGCTGGGTCATGCGCGTGTCGGCGGTCGGTGAGATCGCGTTGCAGCGCACGCCGTAGCGCGCCATCGCGAGGGCGGTCGAGCGGGTGAGGCCGACGATCCCCTCCTTCGCCGCCGAGTAGTTCGGCTGGCCCGGGCTGCCTTCGAGGCCGGCGGCGGAGGTGAAGGTGATGATGCTGCCCGCCTTCTTCTCGCGCATGTGGGCGGTGGCGGGCCGCATGACCGTGAAGTGGCCCTTCAGGTGGACGGCGATGACGGCGTCCCACTCCTCCTCGGTCATGTTGAAGATCATCCGCTCGCGCAGGATGCCGGCGCAGCAGACGAGCACGTGCAGGTCGCCGAACTCCTTCAGCGCGAGGTCGATCACCGCCCGGCCCCCGGCCATCGTGGCCACGCTCTCGGCGCTCGCCGCCGCCTGGCCTCCGCGCTGGCGGATCGTGGCCACGACCTCGTTGGCCGGCTCGCTGGAGGGATCGCGCCCGTCCACGCTCACCCCGTAGTCGTTCACCACCACCCGGGCGCCCGCCGCCGCCAGATCGAGCGCCACCGCCCGCCCGATGCCCGTGCCGCCCCCCGTCACCACCGCCACCTTGCCGTCGAGCAGTCCCATCGTCGCCCTCGAGTTCGTGTGGGCCCGTTGTGCCGCGCGGCCGCTGCCGCGCGCCTACCTTACGGTAGCCGCGCCGGGAGGTCCACCGGCGGCGCGCTTCGTGGTACTGTCAGCCGTGACGCCGTGATCCGGCGCATCGGGAGGGCCGATCGCGATGCTCGGCAGGGAAGACAACGACCTCCTCACTCGCACGGGCCCCGGCACGCCCATGGGGACCCTGCTCCGCCGGTACTGGATGCCCGTCGTGCTCTCGAGCGAGCTCGAGCCGGGCGGCCGGGTCAAGCGGGTCCAGCTCCTCGGCGAGCGGCTCATCGCCCACCGCGCTCCCGGCGGCGCCGCCGGGCTCGTGGCGGAGTTCTGCCCGCACCGCGGCGCCTCGCTCTACTTCGGCCGGAACGAGGAGGGCGGCATGCGCTGCGTCTACCACGGCTGGAAGTTCGGCCGGGACGGGCAGTGCGTGGACATGCCGAGCGAGCCCCCGGAGTCGAGCTTCGCGGCCAAGGTGCGCACGGCCGCCTACTCCTGCATCGAGCGGGGTGGGGTCGTGTGGGCGTGGATGGGGCCGGGGACGCC
>JAICGY010000131.1 GCA_025922915.1 Candidatus Methylomirabilota bacterium
GAGCAGCACCGCGACCGCGAGGGGCATGAGGACGGCCTGAGCCCAGTAGAGGCAGGCCACGACGAGGGCCAGCCCGGCGATCAGGACGAGAGGACTCGGGGCGCCGGGGAGCGGGCGAGCGGCCTCCGGCGGCGGGCGGCGGTCAGCGACCATCACGGTGCACGAGTAGCACGTCCCGGGCCAACCGCCCCTACAATACGCGGCGGATGGACCTCCTGACCCGCCACGCCGAACGCCAGCCCGACCGGGCGGCTGCCATCGAGGGCGACCGCCGGCTCACCTGGAGAGTCTTCGTGGAGCAGCGCAACCGGCTCGCTCGCGGCCTGCGCACCCTCGGGATGGAGGCCGGCGAGCGAGCGATCCTCTGGGCGCACAACCGTCTCGAGTACCTGCTGGCCAGCGCGGCGGCGCGCGCCGCCGGCGCCCTGCCCGTGCCGATGAGCCACCGGCTGACGCTCGAGGAGGCGGCCTACATCGTCGACGACTCCGGCGCGGGGACCGTCGTGGTGGGCGAGACGTTCCTGCCGCTCGCCGAGCGGCTGCGTGAGCGTGCGCGGGGTGTCGCGCGCTGGGTGCTGATCGGCGACGAGCGGCGCCCGTGGGCGACGCCGCTCGCCGCGCTGCTGGAGGGGAGCGACGCCACGCCCCTCGAGCCGGCCGTCGTGCCCGGCTCGATGTTCGACACGGCGGGCACGACGGGCAAGCCGCAGGGAGCGCTGCGGCGGGTGCTCGACGTCGCCGCCCTGCTGCCGCGGCTGCAAGCGCTCGGCTGCGCCGACCCCGCCGACGTCCACCTAGTGGCCGGCCCGCTCTATCACTCGGCGCCCGGCGGCTGGGCCACCGCGGCGCTCGCGCTGGGCCAGACGGTCGTCGTCCTGCCCCGGTTCGATGCCGAGGCGGCGCTCGCCGCGATCGCCCGCCATCGCTGCACGACGACGTTCATGGCGCCGACGCTGCTGAAGCGGATCGTGGACCTGCCGGACGAGGTGCGGCGCCGTCACGACGTGACCTCCATGCGCTCGATCGTGGTGGCGGCCGCGCCCTGCCCGATGCGCGTGAAGGAGGAGGCGCTGCGGTACTTCGGGCCGGTGCTGTACGAGTTCTACGGCTCGACCGAGCTCGGCGTCAACACGGTGCTGGTACCGGCCGACGTTCTGCGCAAGCCGCACTCGTGCGGGCGGGCGGCGCCCGGGGTCGAGCTGGCCATCCTCGACGAGGCCGGACGGCGGATGCCGCCCGGGGCGCCCGGTGAGCTGCACGTGCGGCGCTACGACGGCGTCTTCGACGGCTACTGGAACCGGCCGGAGGCCACCGCCGAGACCGCGCGCGGGGAGTGGCTGACGGTCGGCGACGTCGCCTGGATGGACGAGGACGGCTTCGTGTACATCTGCGATCGCAAGCGCGACATGATCATCTCGGGCGGGGTCAACATCTATCCCGCGGAGATCGAGGACGTGCTGCACCGTCACCCGGCGATCGACGACGTGGCGGTCTTCGGCGTGCCCGACGACGACTGGGGCGAGCGCGTCCACGCCGCCGTGCGTCTGCGGCCCGGCCACCGGCTCGCCGCCGACGAGCTGACGGCCTTCGCGCGGCAGCACCTCGCCGACTACAAGGTGCCGCGCGGGGTGAGCGTCCACGACGACTTCCCGCGGGACGCCGCGGGCAAGCTGGTGAAGCGGCTCCTGCGCGAGCCGTACTGGGCGGGGCGCGCGACGCGGGTCTAGCGCGGGGTGGCTACTCGAACGCCGAGGGCGTGCCGCCGGCGCCGCGGGCGGGATCGCGGAGGATGAGGACGGCCACGGAGCGCGCCTCGAGATCGTAGGTCTGGCCCCCGCGCATCAGCCGGGGACGGGGCCGGCCCGTCGGCTCCTGCGTGTCCACGATGGGCTCCCACCGCACGTTCCGGTGGTGGGCGGGCAGCACGAAGGGCAGCGGCTCCCAGAAGGCGTTGAGGAGGATCAGGAAGGTGTCGTCGATGATCCGCTCGCCGCGGTCGTCGACCTCCTCGATGGCGTCGCCGGCCAGCCGCAGGCCGAGGGACCGGCTCCCGGGATTGGTCCAGTCCTCCTGCGTCATCTCCCGCCCGTCCGGCCGGAACCACGTCAGGTCCTTCACGTCGGAGTAGATCCGCCGCCCGTAGAAGAAGAGCCGGCGGCGCAGCACCGGGTGGTCGCGCCGCAGGCGCACGAGGAAGCCCGTGAAGGCCAGCAGCGCCCGGCGCCGGCGGTCCAGCCGCCAGTCGTGCCAGGAGATCTCGTTGTCCTGGCAGTAGGCGTTGTTGTTGCCGGACTGGGTGCGCCCCATCTCGTCGCCGCCCGAGATCATCGGCACCCCCTGCGAGAGCAGGAGCGTGGTCAGGAAGTTGCGCTTCTGCCGCTCGCGGAGCCTGACGATCTTGGCGTCCTCCGTCGGTCCCTCGACGCCGTGGTTCCAGGAGAGATTGTGATCGTGGCCGTCGCGGTTTCCCTCGCCGTTGGCCTCGTTGTGCTTGTCGTTGTAGGACACGAGGTCGTGCAGCGTGAACCCGTCGTGCGCGGTCACGAAGTTGATCGACGCGTACGGGCGCCGTCCGCCGCGGCCGTAGAGGTCGCTGGAGCCCGTGAGCCGGTGGCCGAGGCCGCCCGCCTGCCCCTCGTCCCCCTTCCAGAAGGCGCGCACGGTGTCGCGGTAGATCCCGTTCCACTCCGCCCAGAGGTTCGGGAAGTTGCCGACCTGGTACCCGCCCTCCCCGAGGTCCCAGGGCTCGGCGATGAGCTTCACCTGCGAGATGACGGGATCCTGCTGGATGATGTCGAAGAAGGAGCCCAGGCGGTCGACGTCGTCCAGCTCGCGCGCGAGCGCGGAGGCCAGGTCGAACCGGAAGCCGTCGACGTGCATCTCCTGGATCCAGTAGCGGAGGCTGTCCATGATCAGCTGCACGGTGCGGGGGTGGGTCATGTCCAGGGTGTTGCCGCAGCCGGTGTAGTCCATGTAGTAGCGGCGGTCGCCGGGGACGAGCCGGTAGTAGGCGGCGTTGTCGATCCCCCGGAACGCGAGCGTGGGGCCGAGGTGGTTGCCCTCGGCGGTGTGGTTGTAGACGACGTCGAGGATGACCTCGATCCCCTCCTGGTGGAGGGTCTTGACCATCGTCTTGAGCTCGCCGACCACCGCGCCGGGCCGGCGCTGCGCCGCGTAGCGGTAGTCGGGGGCGAAGAAGCCGATCGAGTTGTACCCCCAGTAGTTGGTGAGCCCGCGATCGACGAGCTGCTGGTCCGCCACGAAGTAGTGGATCGGCATCAGCTCCACCGCCGTGATGCCCAGGCGCCGGAGGTGCGCGAGCGCGGGCGGCGAGACCAGCCCCGCGTAGGTGCCGCGCAGGTGCCGCGGCACGTCGGGGTGGCGCGCCGTGAACCCCTTCACGTGCACCTCGTAGATCACCGTCTCGTTCCACGGCGTCCGGGGAGGCCGGTCGTCCCCCCACGTGAAGGCGGTGTCGATGACGACGGACTTCGGGACGCCGGCCGCGCTGTCCCGCTCGTCCGGTACCAGGTCGGCCTGCGGGCCGCCGACCTGGTAGCCGAAGAGCGCGTCGCTCCAGCGGATGGTGCCGTCGATGGCCCGGGCGTACGGGTCCAGCAGCAGCTTCGCCGCGTTGAACCGGTGCCCGGCCGCCGGATCGTAGGGCCCGTGCACGCGGAAGCCGTAGCGCTGCCCGGGACGGGCCTCCGGCAGGTAGACGTGCCAGACGTGCTCGGTCTGCTCGGTCACCGGCACGCGGAAGGTCTCGCGCCCGGCCTCGTCGAAGAGGCAGAGCTCCACCGCCCGGGCGTTCTCGGAGAACAGCGCGAAGTTGACGCCGGAGCCGTCCCAGGTGGCGCCGAGCGGCGAGGGCCGCCCGGGCCACAGACGCACGGTGGGCGCCGAGGATCGCGGGGTCACGTCGTGCGGCCGAAGCGAATGGGGTGCCATCGGGATCAGTTCAGCCGCGCCCGCAGCGAGTGCAGCGCCCGGGCGGCCGCCGCGTCGGCGGGGTCGGCGCGGACGGCGCCCTCGAACTCGTGCAAGGCCTCCCACCAGCGGCCCTGGCGCAGGTAGATCCGCCCCAGATTCATGTAGGGGTACTGGCGGGGCTCGTAGCGGGGCGCCCGCTTGGCCTTCTGGAGCCAGGGGATCGCCTCGTCGAGCTTGTCCTGCTGCATCAGGTAGACGCCGATGTCGTTGTAGGGGTTGCCGAACGTCGGATCCACCTCGATCGCGCGCAGGCACTCCCGGGTGGCGTCCTCGAGCCGGCCCTGGAAGGAGTACGTCCAGCCGAGGAACGTGTGGGCCTCGGCGGTGGGGCGCACGGCGATCGACTCCTGGTACAGCGCGATGGCCTGCTCCAGCTCGCCCGCCATCTGGTGCCGGTAGGCCTCGCGCCAGAGCGCGGTCGCGCGACTCAGGTCGTCCGGCGGCGTCTCCACGGCGGTTCCGGCGGCGTCCGCGGCCCCCCTCACGCGCGGCCGGGCGCCGGCGTGGGATCCACGGGCGCGATGTCGCCCATGTCGGACTCGAGCTGCAACGTGTCGGCGATCTTCGTGTACGAGGAGAACATCTGCGTGACCCCGACGATCTCCACGATCCCCCGGTCGCCGACGCCCAGCCGGCGCATCTCCCCCAGGTGGAAGGGGGTGCCGAAGGCGGAGCGCGTCGTCAGCGAGACCGCGAAGGCCAGCGCCTCCTTGAGGCGGCGCGACAGCCGGTTGTCGTCGAAGGCGCGCCGCACGGCGCTCCAGAGGTCCCCCAGGTACCCGGGGTCGTGCGCGACGAGCCGGAAGGGCATCGGCACCTCGGCCCCCGGCCCGAGCCCGTAGAACGACCGGATGTCCGCGAGCACGACGCGCACGTCGTCGGACGCCGCGGCGGGATCGACGGGGGGGAGGCAGCCCTCCAGGCCGTCGGCGACCACGTTGAGCGCGTTCGTCGAGCCGACGACGTGGGCCGCCTCGTACCACGGGGCGTCGCCCGCCATCCCCTGCAGCTTCCCGGCTGCAGTGTGGGCGCGGGTTCAGTAGCCGCAGGCGTTCGCGCCGCTGACGACGGCGGCCACCATCTCCTTCTCGCCCCGGCTGAACTCGCCGGGGGCCATCGCGCGCTTCATGGCCCGGCCGTGGGGGCCGCCGAACTCGGGGTCCCAGGCCATCACCCGGCTCATCGCGGGCGGCTGGGCGAAGTCGTGATCGAACCACTGGCGGGAGAGGTCGAACAGCTTGCGCGCGGTCTCCGGATACTCCGAGGGATCGCGCAGCCGGACGGTCGGCATCAGCGCCGCCGCCCGCGCACGGTGCCACGCCGCGCGGCGGTCCCCGCGCGCGCCTTGACGCCGCCCCGCGTCTTGGCCACCGGGCGGGCCTTGGCCGTCGCGCGGCGGGCGGCGCCGGCGCTCCGTGGCTCCGGCAGCACCGCCGTCGCCTCGATCTCGATCATCAGGTCGTCGCTGACCAGGCGGGAGATCTCGATCAGCGTGCTGGCCGGCCGGCTGGCGCCGAAGTACTCCTGGCGCACGGTGTTGACGGCCTCGCGATCGCCGATGCGGGTGAGGAACACCGTGACCTTGCACACGTCGGCGAACGTGGCGCCGGCGGCGGTCAGGCACGCCTTCAGATTTTCGTGCACCTGGCGCGCCTGCGCGACGATGTCCCCGCTGCCGACGGTGCGGCCCTCGGCGTCCCGGGCCACGCAGCCCGAGACGAACACCAGCCGGCCGGCCCGCACGACGTGGACGAAGTGGCTGATCGGCTCCGGCATGCCGGGGACCCAGATCTCTTCCCGGTGTGCGCTCACGACGGCCCTCCGCGTAGGGTGTGAACGCGAGACGCGCCCCGGCCGATCAGGCCCGGTCGGCCTCGCCCGCTTGCTGCTTGGCCAGCACGCGTGCCACCGCCCGTCCCTTGTCGGGCGTCGGGTCCTTCACGAGACCGTAGGCCTGCCGGCCCTCGTGATCCTCGGGCAGGTACTCGGTGATGGGCAGCCCCTCCGGCGTGACGAACAGGAGGCAGTGGCAGTACTTGTACTGCTGCATCTCGTCGCACGCGCAGATCCACCGACGCAGCTTCGCCTCGGCTTTGGGATCGGGATAGAAGTTGCAGGGACAGAGCGGGCGCCCGACCTCCTCGATGTGGCGAGCGAGACCGGTGACGACCGTCTCCGTCACGCCGGGCTCGGGATGGAAGGCGGTGCCCGACTTCTCCGCGTACTTCCGCGCGTACGCCCACATCTTGTCCTTGTTGGCCTGGGACGGCTCACTCATGCTGACCCTCGGCGAGCGCGGCGTCGATCTGGGTCGGGTTGAAGCCGGTCAGCCGCCGGTCACCGATGAGGATGACGGGCAGCGACAGCAGCCCGAGCTCCATCAGCTCCTGCCGGGCCGCGGGATCGCGCCCGACGTTCTTCTCGGTGAACGGCACGCCCTTCCGCGACAGATACTCTGTCGCCCGGTGGCAGGGCCCTCAGCCGACGTTCGTGTAGACCGTGATCTCTGGCGGCATGGATGTCCTCCGGGCGATTCTACCCCGGATCGCCGTCATCGCGCGGCGGCGATCGCCGCGACGTCGCCCCGGTCGAGCGCGAAGTCCAGCGCGCCGGCGTTCTCGCGCACGTGCTCCGGACGGCTGGCCTTGGGGATGGTGAAGAGGGCCGGGCGGCGGGTCAGGAAGTTGAGGACGACCTGTCGAGGGGTGCGCCCGTGCTTGCGGGCGACCCGCTCCACGGCCGCCTTCCGGAAGCCCCCGCGCGCCAGCGGCGTGTAGCCCACGACCGCCACGCGCCGCCGCGCGCACCAGGGGAGCACGTCCTGCTCGATGGCGCGGTCGCGCAGGTGATAGAGCACCTGGTTGCAGGCGAGCGGCACGTCCTCGAGCGCCCGGCGGGCCTCCGCCATCTCGGGCACGTCGAGGTTGCTCACCCCGGCGAAGCGGACGAGCCCGCGCCGCACCAGCGTGCGCATCGCCCGCATCGTCTCGGCGATCGGGTGGCGCCCCGTCCACCAGTGCAGGAGGTAGAGGTCGACGTGGTCCGTGCCGAGCCGCTTCAGCGACCGCTCGCAGGCCGCGATCGTGCCCTCGTAGGAGGCGTGCTCCGGCAGGACCTTGGTGGCGAGGAAGACCCGGTCGCGGCGGCCGCGGACGGCCTGCGCCACCACGCGCTCGGCACCCCCGTCGCCGTACATCTCGGCGGTGTCGATGTGCGTCATGCCGAGCTCGATGCCGAGCCGGAGGGCGGCGATCTCCCGCTTCGCCTCGCGCGCCGATTCCCCCATGCGCCAGGTCCCCTGCCCCACGACGGAGACGGGCACGCCGGTCGCGCCGAACGTCCGCGCGATCATGGCGGGACGCCGGCGTCGTCCCGCCTCACCGGGACAGGGTCGCCGTCACGGCGGTCCGCCCTCGCCGGCAACCGGCAGCCGCTCGTCGCTCGTGGGCTCCACCGCGAAGGCGTTGAGCGTGCAGGCGATCATGCCGTAGTAGCCGACGAGCGCGGTCAGCTCGACGAGCCCCTGGTCGCCGAGCCGCGCGCGCAGCACGCCGAAGGCGTCGTCCGCCACGCGGTGGGCGACGAGCAGCGCGCTGGCATGGCCCACGATCGCGGCCTCGTCGGCGGTGAGCCCGGCCGGGGCCCGGCGGTCCCGGATGGCGGCGATGGCCTCGTCGCGGACGCCGGCCTTGCGGGCGAGCGGCGCGTGGGCGGCCCACTCGAACTGGCAGTCCAGGGCGCGCGCCACCGCCAGGATGGCGAGCTCGCGGTCGGCCGCCGGCAGGACGCCGTCGAAGCGCAGGACGTGCCCGAGTTCGGCCACGCGCCGGGCGACCTCCGGGCTGTGGAGCAGCACCGCGAAGGGCCCGACGACCCGGCCCCGGCTCTCGGCGATCCGCTCCCAGGCGGCCCGCTGCGCCGGCGACAGGCCCTCGCGCGTGGCCAGCAGCGGCACGCGCGCGCCCCGCGCGCCGGGCCCGGCGACGGCGCTGTCCTTCGTCATGGCTTCCCCTTCGCGTAGCCGGCGCCCTTCAGGACGTCGGAGATCTCGCCCAGGATGACCGGATCGTCGATCGTGGCGGGCATCACGTACTCCTGGCCATCGGCGATCCGCTTCATGGTGCCGCGGAGGACCTTGCCCGAGCGCGTCTTGGGCAACCGCTTCACGACGAGCGCCGTCTTGAACGCGGCGACCGGCCCGATCTGCTCGCGGATGCGCTCGACGAGCTCGCGCACGAGCTCGGCCTCCGGCCGCTCCACGCCGGCCTTGGTGACCACGAAGCCGACCGGCACCTCGCCCTTGATGTCGTCGGCAACACCGACGACCGCGCACTCGGCGACGTCCGGGTGCGCGGCGAGGACCTCCTCCATGGCGCCCGTCGACAGCCGGTGGCCGGCCACGTTGATGATGTCGTCGACGCGGCTCATGATGTAGAGGTAGCCGTCCTCATCGCGATAGCCCGCGTCACCCGTCAGGTAATGGCCCGGGTGCTTCGTGAGATAGGACGCCTCGTGGCCGGCGTCGTTGTTCCAGAGCGTCGGCAGGCACCCCGGCGGCAGCGGCAGCCGGATCGCGATCGAGCCGATCTGTCCGGCCGGCACCTCGCGGTTCTCCTCGTCCAGCACGCGCACGTCGTAGCCGGGGACGGCCTTCGTCGGCGAGCCGGGCTTCACGGGCAGCATGCCGAGCCCCACGCAGTTGGCCGCGATCGGCCAGCCCGTCTCCGTCTGCCACCAGTGGTCGATGACGGGCACGCCGAGCTTCTCGCGGGCCCACAGCAGCGTGTCGGGGTCGCAGCGCTCGCCGGCCAGGAACAGCGTCCGGAACCGCGACAGGTCGTGGCGGCCCATGTGGGCGCCCCCGGGGTCCTCCTTCTTGATGGCACGGAACGCCGTGGGCGCGGTGAACAGCGCGTTCACGCCGTGCTGCGCGCACAGCCGCCAGAACGCGCCCGGGTCCGGGGTGCCGACGGGCTTGCCCTCGTAGAGGATCGTGGTGCAGCCCTTGAGCAGCGGCGCGTACACGATGTACGAGTGCCCGACCACCCACCCGATGTCGGAGGCCGCCCAGTAGACCTCGCCCGCACCCATGCCGTACACGCCCTCCATCGACCACTTGAGCGCGACGGCGTGCCCGCCGTTGTCGCGCACCACTCCCTTGGGGATGCCGGTCGTGCCCGACGTGTACAGGATGTAGAGCGGGTCGGTGGCGGCGACGGGAACGCACTCGGCGGGGGAGGCGCCGGCCAGGAAGTCGCCCCAGTCGAGGTCGCGCCCCTTCGTGAGCTCCGCGCGCGCCTGCGGGCGCTGCAGGATCACGCAGCGCTCCACCGCGTGCGACGCCTGCTGGATGGCTCCGTCGAGCAGCGGCTTGTAGGCCACGACCCGGTTGACCTCGATGCCGCAGGAGGCGGACAGGATGAGCCGCGGCCCCGCGTCGTCGATCCGCTTGGCCAGCTCGCTGGCCGCGAAGCCGCCGAAGACGACGGAGTGGATGGCGCCGATGCGGGCGCAGGCCAGCATGGCCATCACCGCCTCCGGGACCATCGGCATGTAGATGATGACCCGGTCGCCCTTGCCGATCCCCTGCCGCCGCAGTGCCCCGGCGATCAGGGCCACCTCGTCGCGCAGCTCGGCGAACGTGAAGACCCGCACGGTCCCGGTGACGGGGCTGTCGTACACGAGCGCGGGCTGCTTGCCACGGCCGCGGTCGATGTGGAGGTCGAGGGCGTTGTAGCAGGTGTTGAGCACGCCCCCCGTGAACCAGCGGTAGAACGGCGGGCGCGAGTCGTCGAAGACCCGGTCCCAGCGGCGCTCCCAGTGGATGTCCTCGGCCGCCCCCGCCCAGAAGCCCTGCGGGTCCTTCAGGGAGCGGGCATAGACGTCCTCGTACACGCTC
>JAICGY010000132.1 GCA_025922915.1 Candidatus Methylomirabilota bacterium
AGCGTCTGGGCGTGCACACCGTGCGTCGAGCCTGGCACGGATGAACCGAAAGCCGCCGTCAAGAAGCGGGCCCTCGCCGTAAGGAATCCGTAAAAAATGCGAGAGCGCCGGCAGCCGGCCAGGCGCGGTGAGCCTCGTGCTCGCCGCCAACACCGCGTACGTCGACGTCCCGCGCCTCTCCTCGATCCTGCCGCGCGACCGGCCGTCGGCGAGCGCGACCCTCGCGGGGCCCAGGCGACGGCAGTGGACGTTCGGCAGTCGGGGGACCAAGACCCGGGGTTCGCGAGCACCACGGCGGCCGGCCATGGTCCCGCCGGACCGCACGTCTCGGAACGTCTAAGTTCCTGTCGCTGTTGACATTCGGGCACGTCGAGCGGTACGCTCGCCCCGTCATGGCGCCCGAGCTGCACCGCCGGGCCCGGCGCGCGGGGGCGAGCGCCGAGCGGGCCGAGGAGCGGCGCCGCCTCCGTCTCGAGTTCTTCCGGGCCGCGCTGAGCGAGGGGATGGACTCGCTCAAGACGCGGCACGCGGAGGGCGCGTCGGGTCAGGAGTCGGTGCACGCGCACGCGCGTCTCATGGACGACGTCGTCCGCTCGCTCACGCGGCTGCTCGTCGACGACGCGCGGAAGGCCTCCCTGGCGCCCACGCCCCTCGTCGTGATCGCCCTCGGCGGCTACGGCCGAGGCGAGCTGGGCCCCTCGTCGGACATCGACCTCATGGTCGTCCACGACGGCCCCCTCTCGCCCTTCGTCCAGCGCGTGACGCAGGAGCTCCTGTACGCGCTCTGGGACCTGGGCCTCCAGGTCGGCCACAGCCTCCGCTCCCTGGAGGACTGCGTCGCCATGGCGCGCACCGACTTCCCGAGCCGCACGTCGATGCAGGAGGCCCGGTTCCTCGAGGGCGACCGGCGGCTCTTCACGCGCTTCCGGCGCGTCCTGCGCGAGAACGTGTACCGCCAGGACTTCGGAGAGTTCCTGGCCCAGACGCTGGGCGAGCGCGAGCAGCGCTACCGCCGGTTCGGCGCCTCCCCCTACATCGGCGAGCCGAACGTGAAGGAGTCGGCGGGCGGCCTGCGGGACATGCACACGGCCATGTGGCTGGGCGCCGCCAAGTTCGGCGCCCGGACGCTCCGCGAGCTGGCGGACAAGGGGCTCATCACGCCGCGCGAGCAGGCGGCGGCGGACGCCGCGCTGACCTTCCTCTGGCGGGTCCGCAACGAGCTCCACTTCTTCTCGGGCCACCGGAACGACGTCCTCACGCGCGATCTGCAGCCCCACATCGCGAAGAACCTGGGCTACCTGGACGACGTCGAGCAGCTCGGGGTCGAGCGGTTCATGCGCGAGTACTACCTGCACGCCCGCGTGATCCACCGCGTGTCGCGCCGGCTCATCGCCCGCTGCCAGGAGACGCTCTCGCGCCGGGGGTCCGCGGAGCGGCGCCAGCGCCAGCAGGCGCTCGCCGACGGGCTGGTGTTCTTCGACGGCCGCCTGCACCTCGCCGACCGCGATCCCGGTGTCTTCCGCGCCGATCCCGTCCGCCTCATGAAGGTGTTCTGGCACCAGCACCGGCTCGGCTGCGACCTCGCGCTGGACCTCGAGCGGGCGATCGAGGAGTCGCTCGAGGTCGTGGACGACGCGTTCCGCGGCTCGTCCGCCGTCCGCGACCTCTTCCTGGACGTCTGCCGGGCGTGGGGCCGGGTGGCGACGACCATGCGGGAGATGCACGAGCTGGGGGTGCTCGGCCGGTACCTGCCCGAGTTCGGCGCGCTGACCTGCCTGGTGCAGTACGATGTCTATCACAAGTTCTCGGCCGACCAGCACTCGCTGCTCGCCGTGGAGCACCTCGAGGCGCTGGCCCCCGGCCAGTCCGCCGAGTCCGAGGGCGCCGCCCAGGTCTTCGGCGAGGTCGAGAAGCCCGACCTCCTGATGCTCGGGATGCTGCTCCACGACATCGGCAAGGCCAAGGGCCACGGTCACGTGGCCAAGGGCATTCCCCTGGTGCAGGGCCTGACCCGCCGGCTGGCGCTGCCCGCCCCCGATGCCGACCTCGTGGAGTTCCTGGTGGCCCACCACCTGACGATGTCGCACGTGGCGCAGCGACGGGACATCGACGACCCGAAGACGATCGCCGACTTCGCGACCACGGTGGCGACGCCGCACCGGCTGCGCGCGCTCTACCTGCTCACCTACGCCGACATGCGGGCGGTCGGGCCGGGCGTGCTCACCCCCTGGCAGGCCGCCATCCTGCACGAGCTGTACGCGCGCACGCTCGCGCACCTGACGGGCGGGCGGGTGGAGAGGCCCAACCGGACCCAGCTGGCCGAGCGGCTCCTCGAGCTCGTCCGGGACGACGTGCCGCTCCAGGCGGTCAAGGCCCACCTGGCGATGGTGAGCGACCGCTACCTGGCGACGACCACCGTGCAGCGGATGGCCGCCCACCTCCGCCTCGTGGCCTCGCTCGAGGGGGCCCCGGTGGCGACCGAGCTCTTCCACCATCCCGACCTGGGCTCCTCGGCCCTCGCCGTGGTGACGCGGGACGTGCCCGGGCTCTTCTCGCTCATCGCCGGCACGCTGGCCGCGCACGGCATCAACATCATCTCCGCACAGATCACGACGCGCGCCGACGGCGTGGCCATCGACACCTTCCAGGTCAACGATCCCACCGGCGAGCCGGTCACCTCGGTCGCCCACTGGCAGCGCACGCTCGACGGGCTGCGGGCGGTGCTGGCCGGCGAGCAGAAGGTCGACGCGCTCCTGGCGCGGCGCGGGCAGCGCGCGGGTCCGGTGCCGACGGTGCCGGCCCGCCCGAAGATCAGCGTGAACAACGCCCTCTCCGACACCCACACGGTGGTGGAGGTGAAGTGCCCGGACCGCCTCGGTCTGCTCTACCTCATCACGCACGCCCTCTCCGCGGAGGGGCTCGACATCGGCAGCGCGCGGATCGCGACCGAGATCGACCAGGCGCTCGACACCTTCTACGTGCAGGACCGGCAGGGCCGGAAGGTGGAGGACCCGGCCGCAGTCGCCCGCGTGCGCGTCGCGCTCGAGCAGGCGCTGACGCAGGCCCTCTGATGCTCGGCCGCTACCGGGAGAGCGTGCGGACGTGGAGCGATCCCGTGGGCCGGGGGCTCTTCCGGCTTCGCCTGCGCCCGAACCACCTCACGGTCATCGGTCTCCTCGTCAGTCTCGCCGCGGCCGCCGCGTTCATCGGGGGGCACGTGCGGTGGGCGGGCGGGCTCCTCGTGCTCGCCGGGCTCTGCGACGTCCTCGACGGCTCGCTGGCGCGCGCATCGGGGCAGGTGACGGCCTTCGGCGCCTTCCTCGACTCGGTCATCGACCGCTACTCGGACCTGGTCGTGCTCCTCGGCATCGTCGTGCTCCTCGCCCGCACCCCGAACGCGCGTGGCGCGATCGTGGCCATGGCCGGGCTCGTGGGCTCGGTGATGGTGAGCTACACCAAGGCGCGCGCGGAGTCCATCGGCGTGAGCTGCACGGTGGGCATCATGGAGCGCCCCGAGCGGATGATCTGCCTGATCGCCGGCGCCCTGCTCGACATGCTCGAGCCGGCGCTGTGGGTGCTGGCGGTGCTCGCCAATCTCACCGCGGTCCAGCGCATCCTGTTCACGCGGCGCAAGACGCTGCCGTCCGCGGTCCTGCGCGCCACTCTCGGCTGTTTGCTGCTGCCCGCCCTGGCCGTCGCCGCCGACGGGCCGGGCCGCGCCGCGTCGCCGCATCTCCCGGAGGAGACGGAGCGGGCGTGGGCCCGCGCCATCGCCGCCCTGCAGGACGGCGACCCGGAGCCGGCCGCCGTCGCGCTCCGCAGCGACGCGGCCCTCGACAGCCCGATCGGCGGACACCTCGGCCTGGTCGCCGCCGACGCGCTGGAGCGGGCGGGCGACACGCTCGGCGCCCGCGAGGTCGCACTGCGCGTGGCGGACACCGACCCCCGGCTCGCGCCGCGCGCCCTGCTGCTCGCCGCCCGGCTGGCCGCCCGGGTGGGCGACGAGGCGGCGGCCCAGACCGCGCTCACGCGGCTCCTGGGCCGCCACGCCGCCTCGGTCGAGGCCCTGCAGGCGCTCTACATGCTCGGCCTCACCGCCGAGGCGCGCGGCCAGCACGACGCCGCGGTGCACGCCTATCGCCACCTGATGATCACGGCGCCGGCCACCGCCTGGGCGGACGGAGCCGAGGACCGGCTGGGCGAGCTCGCGGCGGCGGGGATCGCCGTGCCCCCGCTCTCGCTCGCGGAGCGGCTCGACCGGGCCGAGCGGCTGCTCAAGAGCGGCGAGCCGCGCACGGCGGCCGACGAGGCCAGGCAGGTCGTCGACGAGGCCCCGGAGTCCGCCATGCTCGTCCGTGCCCTCCGCGTCGTGGCGGACGCCACGGCCCGCCTCGGGCGCCCCGAGGCGGCTGCCCGGGCGCTCGAGCTCGCCGTGCCGCGTGCGGCGCCCAAGCAGCGCCACCGCCTGCGCCTGGACCAGGCGCGCCTGCTGCTGCGCGCCGGGCAGCGCGAGCGCGCCGAGAGGCTGCTGGCGCGGGTGATCGACGACGCGCCGGAGGCCGAGGCCGCCGAGGCGCTCTACCAGAGGGCGCGCGCGCTCGACGACGCGCAGCGAACGAAGGAGGCGGCCGCCGTCTACCGCACGCTGGTCGCGCGCTTCGGCGGCCGGGAGGTCGCCGCGGCCGCGCGATGGCGCCTCGGCTGGCTCGCCTGGCTCCGCGGTGACCCGCGGGAAGCGGCCGCGCAATGGGACAAGGTGGCCGAAGGCGGCAACCGCCCGACTCGCGCGCCCGCGATCTACTGGCGGGGGCGGGCCCTCGAGCAGGCGAGCGGCCCCGCGGCGGCGCGCCCGCTCTACGCCCAGCTCGTGGCCGAGGCACCGTGGAGCTACTACGGCCTCCTCGCCGCCCAGCGGCTCGGCACGGCGCCGGTCGCGCGGGCGAGCGGGGCACGGCTGCCGGCCGACCCGCTGGAGACGCTCGCCGGCGATCCCGACTTCGCGCGCGTGGAGCTCCTGCGCCGGCTGGGGCTGGTCGAGTCGGCGCTGGAAGAGCTGGCGGAGGTCGCCCAGGCGGCCGGAAGCGACCCGGTACGGCTCTACGGCGCCTCCACCGCGTACGCGCGCGACGAGCGATACCACCTGGCGCTGCGCATCGCCCGCCGGCACTTCAGCGGTCTCGCCTGGAGCGGCGACCCTGGTCTGCCGCGCGTGTTCTGGGAGGTGCTGTACCCGCTCGGGTGGCGCGACGACGTGACGGCGGCGGCGCAGGGGGCCGGGGTCGACCCGTTCCTCGTCGCCGCCGTCGTGCGCGAGGAGTCGAGCTACCACCCGCGCGCCGTCTCCCGCGCCGGTGCCCGCGGGCTGATGCAGCTCATGCCGGCGACGGCGCGCCCGCTCGCCGCGCACCAGGGGCTGACGTTCGGGGGCGGCGACCTGCTCGACGATCCGCAGGCGAACGTGCAGATGGGCACGGCGTACCTCGCGGGCCTGCTGCGTGAGTTCGGGGACCCGCGGCTCGCGATCGCCGCCTACAACGCCGGCCCCGGCCGCGTGCGGGGCTGGCTCAAGGCCCGGCGGGCCACCGATCTGGAGGCGTGGGTCGAGCTCATCCCGTTCGACGAGACGAGGGCGTACGTGAAGCGGGTGGTGCAGTCCTGGGAGCAGTATCGCCGGATCTACGGCCAGCCCTAGTCATACGGGGGCCGGGGAGCCCCCGGGGCCTCGACGCTCGCACCCGCCCCGGTGAAGCCCGGGCGGAACTCTCCTCACTCCGACACGCTCCTCGCGGTCAGTCGTACGGCTCCCGGTGGCTGCCGGGCTGCAGCGCGAAGCCCCGTGGCACGCGCCCGTCCCCGCGCGCCTCCGCGCAGCCGAACGCGACGGTCGGCCCGGCGACCGGCGATGCCGTGACGGCGGCGGCCCCGCCGCCGGCGGCGCCTGCCACGAGCAGCCCACGCACCATGCCGGATGCGGCCGCCCACGTGAGGTCGCGGGCCGCCCACACGAGGCCGCGGATGCGGGCCTCGCCCTCGATGGTCAGCGCCCCGTTCACCACCAGCCAGCCCGAGACCTCCCCTGCGCCCAGCCCGCCGGGCCGGATCGTGACCCGGGCGGCGTTCTCCGGCGCGCTGCTCGCCGTGAGATCCGTGCCAGCGAGCGTGTCGACGAAGACGACGCCGGAGGCGAGCGGCCGCGCGGCGTCGAAGACGATGCTGCCGTCCCAGCCCGGGGTGCCCGGTCCGTAGTACGCGCCGTGGCGTCGGGCCAGCTGCCGCAGCCGCTCCAGCGCGGACGCGCCGAGCGCGATGCCGTCCAGCCGCGCGGCGGGCGCCTCCTCCGCGATGTCGTCGGGCCCGTTCGCCACCAGGTCCCCGTCGGCGCCGAGAACGCGGGCGCCGCCTGCCACGGTCGCCGGGCCGGTGGCGAGCACCCCCGCCTTGCGCCCGCAGCCCGTGTCGCCCGAGGCGTCGACCGTGACGGGGCCGTCGAGCTCCGCGGGCCCGCGAACGCACACGGCGCAGGGGGCGGCGAGGGCGAGATCGGGCAGCCGCTCGACGACCGCCTCCACGACGCGGTGCGCTCGCACGCGGGGATCGTCCGGATCGTTCGTCGGGGCCCAGCCCTCCGCCCGGATCCGGCGCTCGTCGGGCGTGGCTCCCGGCCAGATGGCGACGACGAAGCCGCCCGTGACCCCGAGCGGAACCAGCACGCTGCCGTCGTACGGTGCCGGCACCGGGGCGGCGAGCGGAGTGGCCAGACATCCCTCACACCCGGGGGCGGCGACGCCCCGGGAGAGGGCCCAGAGCGCGCGCTCGAAGCCGCTCTCGGCCAGCGCCCGCGCCTGCGTGGCGCGGAGGTGGTTCGCGGCGATGGCGGGCTCGGTGGCGGCGAGCGCGGCGAGGGCCAGCAGCACCACCACGAGCAGGAGCAGCGCGAGCAGGGCCAGGGGCAGCGCCACACCGCGCTGGTCGGGAGAGGGCGGCAGGCGCTTCACGCCGCCGGATGCTAGGGGACCTCGACGCCCCTGGCAATGTCCAGAAACGGTGACGCCCAGGCGTCACCCGGGAGCGACGCTCGGCCGACGCGCTAGTCGGACAGCTCCCGGTAGGTGCCGGCCTTGAGGGTGTAGCCGGCCGGCGCCTGCCCACCGCCGCGCGCGTTCTCGCAGTCGAAGATGACCTTCGACTGGCCGCCCGTCTCCGAGTCGATGGTGGTGGCCGACACGTCCTTGAGGTTCTGCGAGATGGCGAGACCGCTGATGCGGCCGGTGCCCGTGCCGTTGTAGGTGAAGTCGTTCAGCACGTACACCATGCCGTCGATCTGCATGTTGCCGCTGATGTTCAGGGAGCCGTTGACGATGAGCCAGCCCGTGAAGGTGCCGGACGCGAACGGGTTGCCGTGGATGCTCACGCTGGCGAGCTGGCCGGCCGGCGTCGCAGCCGTCATGTCCTCGCCCGTCGTGGTGTCGACGAACACGATCCCGTCCCGGACCTGGTTGTCGGAGTTGAAGGTGACGGCGCCGGTGTACGGGCTCGAGGACGCCGTCCCGTTCGGGAAGCCGGGACCGAAGTAGGTCCCGTTCCTCCGGGCGAGCTCCCGCAGCTTCTTCAGGGCAGGGGCAGTGAACGTGAAGCCGTCGAACGAGGCCGGGTCGGCGTTCTCCACGAAGTCCGTCGGGTCGTTGGCGGTGGCGTTGCCGTCGGCTCCCTTGATCTCCGCGGAGCCCTGGCGCTCGGTCTCGCTGGAGGTGTACGTGCCCTTCTTGTTGCCGCAGCTGGTGTCCTGCGCCCCGTCGATCGACGCGTTGCCGCCGACGTCGAGCGCGCCCCTCACGCAGAGGGCGCAGGGCGCCTCCACCCCCATGTCGGGAAAGCGCTCGACCGTCGCCTGGATCACCCGGTGGGCCTTGGGGCGGGCGTCGCCGGCGGCGTTGGTCGGCGTCCACCCCTCGGAGCGCACCGTGCGCTCGAGCGGCGTGCCGCCGGGCGTCACCGTCACGACGAAGCCCCCCGTCGTGCCCAGCGCGACGAACGTGCTGCCGTCGTAGGGGGCGGGGACGGTCACCGGCAGCGGGTCGTCCACGCAGCCCGCGCAGCCGGGGTCGACGAAGCCCTGGGTGAGCGCCCAGACCGCCCGCTCGAACCCGCTCTCGGCGAGCGCGCGCGCCTGGGCCACCCGCAGGTGGTTGGCGCCGATCTGCGGCTCGCTCTGCCCGAGGGCGGCGAAGGCGACCATCAGCATGCTGAGCAGGGCCAGCGCGATGAGCGCCATCGGCAGCGCCACGCCGCTCTCGTCACCGAACCTCGGGTCGAAGCCAGAGCTCTCGCGCACGTGTATCCCCCTGGAGACGCCTGAGGCAGTCTAGCCGAGCGGAGGGCGATACGAGAAAAAGGGCGCGGGTGGAGCAGGCGAGGGCGCCGCCGGGTCCGCCGGCGGCGCCCGGCGACGCTAGTCGCCGATCTCCCGGTACGTGCCGGCCTTGAGCACGAACCCCAGCGGTACGAAGCCGCCGCCGCGCGCGTGCTCGCAGTTGAAGATGACCTTGGACTGCCCGGAGGTCTCGGTGTCGATGCTCGTGGCCGTGACGTCCCGGATGTTCTGGGAGATGGCCAGGCCGCTGATCCGACCAGTCCCGGTGCCGTTGTAGGTCAGGTCGTTCATGGCGTAGACCATCCCGTTGATGTGCATGTTGCCGCTGATGCTGATGGACCCGTTGACGATGATCCAGCCCGTGAAGGTGCCGGAGGCGAACGGGTTGCCGTGGATGTCCACGTTGGCCAGCTGACCGGGCGGCGTGGACGCCGTCATGTCCTCGCCGGTCGTCGTGTCGATGAACACGACGCCGTCCTTGAGCTGGTGGTCGGAGTCGAAGGTGACCGAGCCGCTGTAGCTGCCGCTGGCCGGCGTGCCGTCCGGGTACCCGGGACCGAAGTAGGTGCCGTTCTTCTTGGCCAGCTCGCGGAGCTTCTTGAGCGCGCTCGCCGACAGCGTGAACGAGTCGAAGGACGAGGCGTCGGCGTTCTGGGTATAGTCCGTCAGCTCGTTGGCGGTCGCGTTGCCGTCGGCGCCGGAGATGCTGGAGGCGCCGGTCCGTGTCGTCGTGCCGGCCGTGTAGCTGCCCTTCTTGTTGCCGCAGCTCGTATCCGTGGCGCCGTCGATGGCGGCGTTGCCCCCCACGTCCAGATCGCCCTTCACGCAGAGCGCGCAGGGCGCCTCGACCGCCATGTCGGGGAACCGCTCGACCGTGGCCTGGATCACGCGGTGGGCCTTCGTCCGCGTGTCGGCGGCGGCGTTGGTCGGCGTCCACCCCTCCGACCGCACGATCCGCTCGTTGGCCGCGTTGGCGCCCACCCCCGGGCTCACCAGGACGACGAATCCGCCGGTGAGACCGGTGGGGACGAACGTGTCGCCGTCGTAGGGCACCGGCGCCGGGGCCGGCAGCGGGTTGGGAATGCAGCCCTGTGTCGCGGCGCAGTTCGGGGCGTCGATCACGCCCCGCGAGAGCCCCCACACCGCGCGCTCGAAGCCGCTCTCGGCCAGCGCCCGCGCCTGGGTCACGCGCAGGTGGTTCGCCGCGATCTGCGGCTCGGTCTGTGCGAGGACCGTGAACGCCAGCAACAGCGTCGCGAGCAGGACCAGCGAGATCATCGCCATCGGCGCCGCCACGCCCCGCTCGTTCCGGATCAGGCTCTCGTGCCTCATGCGCCCCCCTCGGGTGTGCCGTGGTCCAGGCGAAGAACGCCCGACCAGCACCTGTGCACTGGGGGTGCCAGGGCCGAGGCCTGTGGAATCAGTAGGTTAGGGACCGGGTTGGGAGGGGGGCCGTGCCGTCCCGGCAGGGGCGGGGACGCAGTCCGTCACCCCCGGCCAGGCGCAGGAGGCGAC
>JAICGY010000133.1 GCA_025922915.1 Candidatus Methylomirabilota bacterium
ACGGTCTCGGCGCCGCGGGAGGTCGGCCCGGCGCTGGTCGGCCCGATCCTCTACACCGTGGACGCGACGGACGGCGCGCGCTGGCGCCACTTCTCCTTCGCCGCCGGCACGGTGGTCGAAGAACCCCGCCCCACCGGGTGGGACCTGGCCTTCCGGCGGTTCCAGATCATCGCCAACGGCGGGCCCGGATTTCGCGGGGCGGGAGGCGTGCTCGACCTCGGCCCGGCGACCCTCGCGAGCGTGCCGGAGGTGCCGGCCGCCGGGTACCGGGAGAACGAGGGCGGGCGGGCGGAGCCGCGCAACCCGGCGATCGCCGGCTGGTACCGCTACGGCTTCTTCTCCCACGTCCTGCGGCCGCGCCCGCACGTGTGGGCGGTGCGCACGGCCGACGGCCGCTACGCCAAGCTCGAGATCGTCAGCTACTACTGCGAGGACGGCCGGCCCGGGTGCCTCACGTTCCGCTACGTCTACCAGGGGAGTGGCTCGACGGCGATGGCGCCCCCGCGAAGGCCGGCATGACCTCCTTGGCGAACCACGCGAGCTGCTCGAGCATGACCGCCTTCGGCGTCCCCATGCTGTTGCTGACGTGGACGTACTCGAGGCCCGGGAACTTCTCCTCGAGGGCGCGGAGGTGGGCGACGAACTCCTCGGGCGGCCCGGCGAACCACGCGCCCACCCGCGTGTAGTCCTCCACGGTGGGCACGCCCGCCGCGGCCCAGCCGCCGCGCCGGGCGGCCGCCGCCACCTGCTCGGCGGAGATGCCGGGCACGAACCCGAGCGGCGCGAACATCTTCACGTGCTCCTCGTACCACGGCGTGATCTCGCGGATCGCCCGCTCGCGCGTCTCGGCGATGTGGAAGAAGATGCCGAGGCTGAGGCCCTCGCCCAGCCGGTAGTCGAGGCCGGCCCGGTGGGCCGCCTCCTGGTAGGCGTAGATCGAGCGCTCCGCCATGGTAGCGGCCCCGCCCCCGATCATGCCGCGGATCCGGTGCTTCATCATGAAGTCGAGCCCGCGCGGGCTGGCGCTCACGACCGGCTGCCAGCACTCCACCGGCTGCCGGAGCGGGCGCGGGACGAGCGTGATCTCCTGCACCTCGTAGCCCCGGTACGGGACGGGCGGGGGCAGGGTGTAGTGCGGGCCGCGATGCGAGAAGGACTCCGAGTGGAAGGCCTTCATGACGATGTCCACCTGCTCCTCGAACAGGGCCCGGTTGGCCTCGGCGTCGAGCATCGGACCGCCGAGCGTCTCCACCTCGCGCGTGTGGTAGCCGCGCCCCACGCCGAAGATGACGCGCCCGCCCGTCAGGATGTCGGCGGCGGCGAAGTCTTCCGCGAGCCGGAGCGGGTGCCACATGGGCGTGATGTTGAAGCCGCAGCCGATGCGCAGGCGCGAGGTCAGGTGCGCCAGGTGCACGGCCGTCAGCATGATGTTCGGGATGCACTCGTAGCCCTCGTGCTGGAAGTGGTGCTCGGCCAGCCAGAGGGCGTGGTAGCCGTGATCGTCCATGCAGCGCGCGATCGCCTCCGCCTTGTCGAAGACGGTGGCCAGGTGCGTGTTGGGGTAGCGGCGCTCGTTGGCAGGCGTCGCGTCCTGTCCCATGTCGCCGAGGTCGACGTGGCCGGCGTAGACGGTCGAGAACTTGCTGATCATCGCCGGACGTCCGCCACGCGCCGGAGCGGTGTGCCGTCGCGGCGCGCGATCGGCCGGCGGGTCGGTCGCGTGCCGTCGCCGAAGGTCGGTTGCCAGGAGGAGTGCTTGCCGGCACCGCCCACCACGATGACGCTGATGTCCTCCGGCCGGCGCACGATCGCCACCATGGTGTCGGGCGCGTCGACGACCCCCCGGCGCTCGATCTGGTAGCGGCGGTACTCCTCGCCGAGCCGGGCGAGGGGAAAGCGCGCGTGCTCGAACAGGAACTCCTTGACCTTCTGCTTGCTGAAGCCGTCGCGCGCGATGGTGGCGGCGTGCTCGGGGCCCAGCGCGAGGAGGGGCCACCCGGCGCCCAGCAGGTTGTTGCTGCCGGCCTGCCCCATCGCGCCCGCGACGGTGCGCAGGACGCCGAGCCCGGTGTTGCTGTAGTGATCCTGGATGTTGTGCGGGCCCTCGCAGCCGAACGCCGTGACGACGCTCACGTCGGACGGGAAGCCGGCCTCGACGTGCAGCGGCTCCCACGGGCTCTCGGCCTCGTTCTCGGCGACACAGTAGGCGATCTTCGCGGGGCTGCCCTGGGTGGCGCGGTCGCCGGACCCCGGCAGGCCGCCGCCGACGTTCATGAGCACGAGCCTGACCGCGCGGCCGATCGTGAGGTTGGC
Organism: Candidatus Methylomirabilota bacterium; assembly: GCA_025922915.1. Classification (GTDB taxonomy): domain Bacteria; phylum Methylomirabilota; class Methylomirabilia; order Rokubacteriales; family CSP1-6; genus JAICGY01. The sequence goes on from JAICGY010000133.1 coordinate 2,314, forward strand.
GCGGGTGCCCTGGCCGAAGGCGTTGTAGCCGCCGTTGAGCCCGATCTCGCGTCCGATCGGGCCGCTGACCACGATGAGCGGGGCCACCGGGTGCGTGGTGGCCTGCACGGAGTCCAGGTTGAACAGCGGGTCGGCCAGGGCCTCGATCGCGGCCAGGACGATCGGCAGGTACTCGGGGCGACACCCGGCCATCACGGCGTTCACGGCGATGCGCTCCACCGTGGCCTCGCCCTGACGCGGGGGGAGCACGCCGACGATCTCGCGCGGCCCGCGGTCCGTCCAGGCCAGGAACTCGCGCACCGCCGCCTCCGTCGGCGGGACGATCGGCAGGCCGTCCGTCCAGCCGCGCTCCCGGTAGTGCTCGTCGACGTCCTCGAACGGGCCGGGAAAGACGAACGTGGCGGCGGCGGGCCCGAGCTCGGTCATGTCCGGGTCACGCCCTTCAGGACCGCCTCGAGCGCCAGGTCGGCCTTGCGCACGACCTCGTCCTCACCGATGCCGCCCAGCGGATGCGGCACGAGGGCGAGGGGCAGCGCCTCGATCCCGCGATTGCGCGCCTCCAGCCGCGCCAGCGTCTCGAACTCGAAGGTCCCCATGACCACGGTGGGAACGCCGCGCTGCTCCAGCATGATTGCGCCGTGGATACTCCACGACGTGCACGACCCTCAGTCGGCACTGCCGACCAGCGCGAAGTCGCACTCCTCGAGCGCGGTCAGGATCTCGGGAGCGGGCGGGCCGGCGACCGGCTTGTCGCGCTTCACGACGGCGGCCACGCCGTGTCGCTCCTGGAGGATCCGGGTGACGGCGAGCATGAGCGTGCCCGCGTTGGCCTTGCCGTTGTCGAGGATGCCGGCGCGGGTGCCGGCCAGGCTGGCCAGCCGCGGCGCCAGCGTCGCGGCGACGGCGCGCGGCTCGGCGGTGGGATCGTAGAGTCGGATGCCGGGTGCGGTCATGGAGATGTCCTCCGTCGGTGCAGGCTTGTCCCGGAGAATAGCACCTAGCCCGCGCGCAGCGCGACCGTCACCGGCAGCCGCGCCGCCCGGACGGCGGGCATGAGGCCGCCGGCGGCGCCGATCAGCAGGGCCCACCCCAGCCCCTGGGCGAGGAGCGCCGGCGTGACGCGGAAGTCGAAGGCCACCTGCGAGAAGGTGCTGAAGTTCAGCGTGGAGAGCGAGGCGCCGTCGCAGTAGACGTAGCCCAGCGCCCCGCCGACCACGCCGCCCAGCAGGGCGAGGAGCAGCGCCTCGATCATCACGGAGACGACCACCGGCGCGCCCCCGAAGCCGATCGCCCGCAGCGTGGCGATCTCGGTCTGCCGGCTGGCGATCGCCGAGTACATGCAGTTCAGGGCGCCGAAGGTCGCCCCGATCGCCATGAAGACCGAGACAGTGTACCCGAGCACGTCGATGAGACCCGCGAGGACCTTCGCCTGGCGCGCGTAGTACTCGGGCTCGCGCAGAACGGTGATCGAGAACCGCGGGTCGCGGTCGATCGCGCCGCGCAGGCCGGCGAGGCCGGCATCCGAAGCGTCGGCGAGCGCGGCCGTCATGGACTGGAACCCGGTGCGTCGGAACGCCGACATGGCGACCTCGGCGTCGGCCCAGATCTCGGACTCGTGCACGTCGCCGCCGGTGGCGAAGATGCCGACGACGGTCCAGTCGCTGTCCCGGAAGGCGATCCGGGAGCCGACGTCCAGCCCGGCGAACTGCCGCGCCGCCTTCCGGCCCACGATGACCTCGCGCACGCCCCGCGCGAAGCGCCGGCCCTCGACGAGGGCGAGCTCCTCGCGGACGGCGAAGGCCGCCGGCTGCACGCCGCGGAACGGGACGTTGTTCGGATCGGTCTCGCCCCGGCGCGGCAGGTCGACCATCACCATCAGCTCCGCGGTGGCCAGCGGGCGTCCCGTGTCGTCGCGGGCGATCCCGGGCAGGGTGGCGAGCAGCGTCGCCTGGTCCCGCGTGACGCTGCTCGACAGCTCGGAGTCCGAGCCCTGCCGGAGCAGGACCACCCGGTCGGGGCGGCCCGTGCTGGCGAGCGTGTGGCGGAAGCCCTCGGACATCGCGAGGACCGAGACGAGGACGCCGACCACCCCCGCGATGCCGATGACGACGACCAGCGAGGGGCCGACGCGCTGCGGGACGGTGCGCAGGTTCAGCGCGGTTACGGCGACGACCTGACTCGTCCAGGCCATCAGCGGTGGCCCCCGAGGGCCTCGACGATGCGCAGCCGCCGGGCGCGCAGGGCCGGCGGCAGCCCGACGGCGACCGCCAGGGCGACCGCGATGGCGAGGCCCACCAGCCAGATGCCGGTGCCCACGAAGAGCGGGGGAAACCGCCCGCCGGTGGAGCCGTTCACGACGGGCAGCACGGCCGTCGCCCCCGTCAGCCCGAGCACGGCACCGATGACGAGCAGCAGCACGGCCTCCGCCAGGACCAGCGCCGTCACCTTGCCGTCGGAGAAGCCGAGGGTCTTGAGGATGGCGAGCTCCGGGATCCGCTCCCGGATCGACTGTGCCATGGTGTTGCCGGTGAGGATCAGGATCGTGAAGAAGACGGCGGCCAGGATGCGGGTGACCAGCGCGCCCATGTCGCCGATCTGCCGGGCGAAGCCGATCGCGAACTCCTTCTCGGGCTGGGTCTTCGTCTCGTCCGGCGAGTTCATGAACCGCCGGTCGATCTCGGCGGCGATGACCCGGGCCTGCGCGGGATCGGCGATCCGCACGATGTACCAGCCCGTCTTGCCCTTGCCGAACTGCCGGGCCTCGTCGAAGTGCGCGACGTTGACGAGCACGACGTCGGTGTTGCCGCGGACGGCGGGATCGTCGGCGTCGAGGACGCCGACGAGGTCGAACTCCCATGCCATGCTGCCGTCGCTCTTCGCGTGGATCTCGGAGGCGATGGGCAGCTTCTGGCCGATCCGCCAGCCGTAGCGCTCGACCAGCCGCACCCCGGCGACGGCGCCCGTCCGCGTCCGGGCGAAGGCTTCGCGCTGGTCGGGGGCGATGGTGAACTCCGGGTACATGTCCAGGTAGCGCGCGGGGTCCACCGCGAAGACCGGGAAGGCGTTGCTCTCGTTCTGGTACCGGGCGCCGAACCAGTCGGCGAAGGCGACCCCGACCACGCCGGGCACCTGCTCGATCCGGCGCAAGTACGCCATGGGCAGGGGCTCGATGATCGAGTACCGCGCGGTCGTGAGCAGGCGCCGGGCATCCGCGGTGTCGGCGCCCGACTCGAACGCCAGCTCGACCGCCTGGAGCAGGCCGAACAGCAGGAAGGCGATCAGCACCGACGCCAGGGTCAGGGCCGTCCGGGTCTTCCGGCGGAAGAGCCCGGCCCAGAGCAGGGGCAGGTATCTCACGCCGCCGCCGTCACCAGCGTGCCCTTGTCGAGATGGACGCGGCGGCTCGCGTGGTCGGCCGCCTTGGGGTCGTGGGTGACCATCACGATCGTCTTGCCGTGCTCGCGGTTCAGCATGCGGAGCAGGGTCAGGATCTCCTCGGCCGTCGCGCGGTCGAGGTCGCCCGTCGGCTCGTCGCACACGAGGAGCGTGGGGTCGGAGACGATGGCGCGGGCGATCGCCACCCGCTGCTCCTGGCCGCCGGACAGCTCGCGCGGGCGGTGCCGGGCGCGGTCGGCCAGCCCAACCAGCGCGAGGGCGATCTCGGCGTGCCGGCGCCGCTCCCGCGCCGGCAGGTCCGTGAGCAGGAGCGGGAGCTCCACGTTCCGCTGCGCGGACAGCATGGGCAGGAGGTTGTAGAACTGGAACACGAAGCCGACGTGGGCTGCCCGCCAGCGCGCCAGCTCGCGGCCGTTCAGCCGGTCGATCCGCTGTCCGTCCACGACGATGCTGCCGGCCGTGGGCGTGTCGAGTCCGCCGATGAGGTTCAGGAGAGTCGTCTTGCCCGAGCCGGACGGCCCCATCAGGGCGAGGAAGTCGCCCCGCGGGATGTCGAGATCCACGTTGTGGAGGACCTCGATGCGCTCGCCGCCGCGCCGGTAGACCTTCGTCACGCCGCGGACCTCGACGAGGTCGCTCACGGGCGGCTCGCTCCCGCGTCGTCCACCGTCACCCGGTCGCCGTCGTCGAGCGCCGCGGGCGGCGAGAGCACGACCCGCTCGCCGGCGCGCAGCCCGCTCAGCACCTCCCGCCCCCCGCCGGTGGTCGCGCCGAGCGTGACGCTCCGGCGCTGCACCGTGCCGTCCTCCGCCACGACGAAGACCACGCCGGCGGCGCCGTTCGCCCGCAGGGCGTCCGCCGGCACCAGGACGCCCTGCGTCGCGCCGGCCCGGGCCGGCGCGGGATCGAGGAACGCCACCCGCACCCCCATGTCGGGCACGATGCGCCCGTCCCCGCGCTCGATCGCGATGCGCACCTTGACCGTCGCCTTGCTGCGGTCGGCCGTCGGGATGATGGCGATGACGTTGGCGGGGATCTTCCAGTCCGGGTAGGCGTTCAGCGTGGCCTCCACCGGTTGCCCGGGCCGCACCCGGTTGATGAAGGCCTCGTTGACGTCCACCTGGATCTCGAGCGAGTCCATGTCCACGATGGTGCCGATGCCGGTGCGCGTGAAGCCGCCGCCGGCCGAGATCGGGGAGATGATCTCGCCGGGCTGGGCGGCCTTGGCCACGACCATCCCGGCGAACGGGGCCCGGATCACGGTGTTGTCGAGCTGCACGCTCGCCACGCGCACCGATTCCTCCGCCACGTTGACCTGCTCGCGCGCGGCGGCCAGCCGGGCGCGCAGGGTGTCCCGCTCGGCCCCGGCCGCTTCCATGGACTGGGCGCTGACGAGCTGCCGCCGGAACAGCTCCTGCTGGCGGGCGGCGTCCCGCTCGGCCTGCGCGAGCCGCGCCTGGATCTCCGCGAGCTGGGAGGTGGCGGCGGCGAGCTGGGCCCGGGCCAGCGCGAGCTGGGCCCGCGCTTCCGTGTCGTCCAGCCGCGCCAGCACCGCGCCCGCCTCGACGCGCATGCCCTCCTCGATCAGCACCTCGGTCACCTTGCCGGTGATCTTGGCGGAGACCGTGGCCTGCCGGCGCGCGGTGACGAAGCCGCTGGCATCGAGCACGGAGCCGGCGCCCGGGACGTCGCCGGCGGCCCGGGCCACCACCGTGCGGACGGCAGGGGCCGCGCGCCCGACCAGGACGAACCACAGCCCGCCGCCCAGTGCGGCCAGGACGACGGCGGCGACCAGGACCAGAAGCTTCCGGGAGCGACGGGCCCCGACGCCGTCGCGGTCGATGCGAAGCTGCCGCAGCAGCTCGGCTCGCTCGATATCGTTCCGGCCGTCGGGCATCGATTGTTCAGTGTGCCACAGCCTGCCGAGGCCTTCCGTCACGCTGCAGCCGGCTTCACAGGGTGATCGCCGCCGGGCCGATCTTTCCCAGATCCTTGCGCTATCCGCGGTCGCCCGCGGCCCGCCGGTGATCATCCCCGTCCGGCCCGCGCGTTGCAGCCGCGAAGCGCTCAGCCGCTCGCCGAAAGGAGCTCACCATGCGCGGCATGGTCGCCCTCGTCTGCTTCTGTGTCAGTCTGGGCGCGCCCGCCACGGCCTCGGCCGTGGCCATCTTCGACTTCGACTGGACGTCCTCGGCCTTCTTCTCGACCCTGATCAGGGTCGATCGGGTCGAGCCGGATGGCAGCATCACGGTGTTCGACGAGATTCGCCGCAGCGGGACGCTCGACGGGTCCGGGACGCTGGTGCTCACCCCGCCCGATGCCGGCTTCGACGGGTACGTCTTCGAGTTCTCCGGTGTCGACGGCGGCGGGGCGGGCCAGACCCTGCCCGACGGGACGATCCTGGCCGGCACCTTCGCGTTCCCGCTGCCGCCCGACGTCCCCGTCGACCTCGGCAGCTCCTCCCTGTTCGCCGGCTTCCTCGAGCTCCAGGGCGACCCGCTCGAACCGGCCACGCTGTCCATCTCGTACGTCCAGGGCTCGAGCCCGCACTGCCTGTTCGACTGCTCGTCCGTCGAGTTCGTGGGCTTCGGCCGGGCGCGCTCCGGCCGGGTGGCCGCGCCGGAGCCGGCGGGCGCGCTGGTCGCGATGCTGGGTCTACTGGCGGCCGCGTGGCTGCGCCGCCGGCGGGTCCCGGCCTTCTAGGCGGGAACGCCGACGACCGGGGCGGCCGCCTCGATGTCGAGGGTGGTCACCCGGCGCAGCTCCCGCCGGTGCCGGGTGTCGTCGAACGGCCGTGCCCGGTGCATCGTCGCCCTGTTGTCCCAGATGACGAGGTCGGCGACGCGCCAGGCGTGCCGGTAGACGAACTCCGGCCGGGTCGCGTGCTCGATCAGCTCGCGCAGGAGCAGGCGCCCCTCGGGGACCGGCCAGTCGACGATGCGGGAGGCGTGGGAGGCGACGTAGAGCGCGCGTCGGCCCGAGCGCGGCAGCGTGCGCACGAGCGGATGGATGGCGCCCTTCAGCCGCTCCTCCTCCTCCTTGGAGAAGTCGAAGCCGAGCGTCTGCCGTGAGTACGCGATCGAGTGGTGGACGCGCAGCCCGTCGAGCGACGCCTTCGTCTCCGCGGGGAGCGCGTCGTACGCCGCGCGGGTGTCCGCGAACTCCGTGTCGGCCGGCACCGGGGGCACGACGCGGGCGTGGAGCATCGAGTAGCGCCCCGGCGGGTCCTGGAACGACGCGTCGGTGTGCCACAGCCGGTTGGCCAGCCCGTACATCCGGCGCCGGTCGTCCGAGCTCAGGACGTCGCCGTTCTCGTCGACGTTCGAGATGTCGCTGAGGGCCTCGTTGCCGAAGCGACTGCGGCGCAGCACGCTGGCGCCCGTCTTCGTGTGCAGCTGCCCGTCGAAGCGCTGGGCGAAGGCCAGCTGGTCCTCGTCGGTGAACGCCTGGTCGCGGAAGACGAGCACGGCGTGCTCGTCCATGCCCGCCCGGATCTCGGCGAGCGTGGCCGCATCGCGGACCTCGCGCAGGTCCACGGGGCCGACCTCGGCCACGAAGTGCAGCTGAAGCCGGCGGAATGTCAGGGCCATGCGAGCGCCTTCCGTGTGGACCGACCGTGAGCGAACCCGGGCGAGGACCGGCTCCCCGCCGACGTCGACGAGGCTAGGCCGACCCTCGCGGGGGAGTCAAGCCGCGATAGCCGTTTGACCGACCCCGGCCGCCCGGCTATAGTCTGTCGCCACACCATGCCTCCCGCGTCCAGGCTGTCGACGCCCGCGTCCGCGTTCCGGCTCCCGGGTCGCGGCGTCTTCTGACCCGCCGCACCGTCCCCGCTCGACAGCGCCGCTCTGTCCCGGCGGGCCGACGCGCCCGCCAGCCGCAGCAGAGAACGACGAACGTGGAAGGAGGTGACACCAGATGAAGGCGATCCTTCTGAGTCTCGCCCTGCTCGGGGTGCTGGCCAGCGCGGCCGGCGCCAGCGAGTGCCCGATGCTGCAGGCGCAGATCGACAAGGAGTACGGCAAGCGCTTCGACAAGACGGCCACCGGCGTCCGCTCCATGGCGGCCGAGGCGTGGGCGCTCCACCGCGCCGGCAAGCACGCGGAGTCGGAGAAGAAGTACGACGAGGCGGCCAAGGCCGGCG
>JAICGY010000134.1 GCA_025922915.1 Candidatus Methylomirabilota bacterium
GGTGACGACGACCTGACCGTTCATCATGGTCTGCGTCGACGGCTGGAGGCTCACCCAGGTGCCGTCGTCCAGCAGCACCATCTTGCGCGTGCTGTCCACGCGGGCGACGCGCCCCATCCGGACCCGGTCGCTCATCGTCGTGCCCTGGTAGGCGGTCGGCTGCGCGTTCTCGACGAAGAGCCGGTCCCCGGGCCGGACCTGATCCAGCGGAATCGGCTGCCAGGCGGTACCGCGCGTGCCGACCTTCAGACTGCGGCCGTCCTCGAAGACGACGACGCCGGCCTGCGGGTCCACCTGCGCGACCGTGCCCCAGGCACCCACGGGCGGGTGCTCCTGCAGGCGGGTGACGCCGGCCGCCGGCGCCGCCGTCACCGGCGTGCTCGTGCCGGCCTGACCGGAACGAGCGTGGGCCGGCTTCCCTCCGGCGATCACGACGGTCATGCCGGGTCGCAGGGTCTCGATGGGCAGCTCCCGGCCGTCGACCCAGATGGTGGCGCCGGGCTCCAGGGTGACGATGCGCCCGTCCTCGAAATGCAGGGTGCGGCTCCCGGGATCGACGTGCTCGAGGCGGCCCAGCACGTCGGCCGGGATGCTCGTCGGGCGTTGACCCTGCGCATCGGCACGCTGCGCGACGCCCGGGGCTGCCAGGGCGAGCGACAGCGCGGTGAGCAGTGCAGTGGTCGTGATTCTCGACATCGGTGAATCCTCCCTCTCTCGTTGCAAGGCTTGCAGCGCGGGCGTTCCCGCGCCACACCACCTGCAGGTGCAACGGGAGGGCCAGCCGAGCGTCGGTCGCGCGCGGCGCCGGGCCGGGGCGCGCCGTCGCGCGCCCGGCTCGCGCCGCGGCGACGTCGCGCTCACGACTTCTTGCGTTCCGCCAGGTGTCGGAAGAGGAAGTCCGTGTCGAGCGGGGAGAGATCGAAGCGTCGCGATGCCTCGTCCACGAGCTTGACCCGGTCCGCGGCCGGGTTGTCCGCCAGCTGATCGTCCAGCCACTTCACCGCCTGCTTGATCGGCGACTCACCGACGGCCATCGTCACCTCGCGGCGCCGCCGGGGGCGGCGCGACGCCGCCGCCCCGGCGCGCGGTCAGGATCCCTGCTCGCGCTCGAACCGGGCCTTCCAGTCCTTGTTGATGTCCTCGATCCCGGGGACGTGCTTGATCGTGCTCCACGTCGCGCGCGCGGCCCCGCGCATGGCGTAGTAGAGGGTCTCGCTGATCTCGTCCTCCGTCGCGCCGGCTTGCTTCGCAGCCGCGAAGCGTCCGGGCACTCAGGACGTGCAACCCGCGGCCGCCATCGCGGCGAGCGCGACGAGGGCCATCGTCTTGGGCTCGAGCGCCCCTTCGCGGTAGAACAGCCCGGCGAACTCCTTCATCGGCTTCTCGGCCATGGAGACCTCCTCCGGCGTGGGCTCGGGTGGCTGCCAGGGCATTATCCCACCCCGCGCGATTGGCCGGGCCCGGACCACTCCAATTGGCGCTTGACGGGGTCTCGAAGCGAGCCAGAATGGCCTGGTGATGCACGTCCCCCTCGACCGGAGCCGGGGGGTGCCGCTGGCCCGGCAGATCCAGGCGCACCTCGAGCGCCTGATCGCCGAGGGACGGCTCGCCCCCGGCGTCAAGCTGCCGGCCACCCGGGAGCTGGCGCAGACGCTCGGGGTGAACCGGGCGACGGTGGCCGTCGCCTACGAGGAGCTCGTCGCGGCCGGCCTCGCGCGCGCGCACGTCGGGCAGGGGACGTTCGTGGCGGAGCGCCCGGCGGCGCCGGTCGCCTCCGGGGAGGAGGCCCGGGCCACCCTCGACTGGAGCGGCCTGTTCTCGCGGAGCGCCCGCATCGTGGCCGCCGAGGAGGACCGGGGCCGCGCCCTCGGCGTCCCGCCCGCCGGCGGCGAGCGGGTGATCTCCTTCGCCGGCGGCATGCCCGACAGCGCCCTGTTCCCGATCGATGCCTTCCGGCGCGTCCTCAACGAGGTCCTGCGCGCGGAGGGCGAGGCGCTGCTGCAGTACTCCCCGGTCGGCGGCTACCCGCCGCTCCGCCGTCACCTCTCGGGGTACCTCCTGCGGTTCGGCGTCGAGGCGCGGCCCGAGGAGATCCTGATCGTCAACGGCTCGCAGCAGGGCTTCGATCTCATCGCGCGCACGCTGCTCGATCCCGGCGACGCCGTCGCCATCGAGCAGCCGACCTATCCGCGCGCCATGCAGGTGTTCCGGGCCGTCGGCGCGCGCCTGCTCCCCGTGGACTGGGACGCGGCCGGGCCGCGCGTGGACGGGCTCGAGCGGTTGCTCGGCCGCCAGTCGCCCAAGCTGTTCTACTGCCAGCCGACCGCGCACAACCCCACCGGTCTCACCCTGCGCCCGGAGACGGCGCACCGGCTCCTCGCGGTGGCGGCGCGGCACCAGGTCCCGATCGTCGAGGACGGCTTCGACGGCAGCCTCTTCTATGGGCCGCGGCCGGGGGCACCGCTGAAGGCGCTGGACCGGGCGGGGATCGTCGTCTACATCGGGACGTTCTCGAAGGTCCTGTTCCCGGGTCTGCGGCTGGGATGGCTGGTGGCGGCGCCGGCCGTGATCGAGCGGCTGCAGGCGGCCAAGCAGCTGGCGGACCTGCACACGAGCGCGCTCCTCCAGGCGGCCGTGCACCGCTTCTGCGAGCGGCGGCTCCTCGATCGCCACGTGGCCCGCGTGGCCGCGGAGTACACGCGCCGCCGTGACCTGCTGCTGGCGGCGCTGGCGCGCCGCATGCCGGACGGGGTCAGCTGGACCGAGCCCCGCGGCGGCTTCTCGCTGCTGCTCACGCTGCCCGGGGGCATGGAGGCGGTCGGGCTGCTGCCGCGGGCGGTGGAGCGGGGGGTGGCGTTCACCCCGGGGCCGGCGTTCTTCGTCGACGGCACGGGAGAGCGGACCCTGCGGCTGGCCTTCGCGGCGGTGCCGGCGGGGCGGATCGAGGAGGGCGTGCGGCGCCTCGCGGAGGCGATCCGCGCGACGGCACGGCAGCCGCGGGCGCGGGGGGCGCGCGAGCTGGTGCCGGTCGTCTGAGCGAGCAGGCTCACGGACGAGCAAAGGAGACGAGCATGGACGAGCTGAGCGGGCTGCGGGTCGCGGACCGGAAGCACATCGGCCTCGCCGAGATGCTCAAGGGCGGGGTCATCATGGACGTCACGAACGCCGAGCAGGCGCGCATCGCGGAGAAGGCGGGCGCGGCCGCCGTCATGGCGCTCGAGCGCGTGCCGGCGGACATCCGCCGGGAGGGCGGGGTGGCGCGCATGGCGGCCGTGGCGAAGATCAAGGAGATCCAGGAGACCGTGACCATCCCGGTCATGGCCAAGGCGCGCATCGGGCACTTCGTCGAGGCCCAGATCCTCGAGTCGCTGGCCGTCGACTTCATCGACGAGTCGGAGGTTCTCACGCCGGCCGACGAGCACTACCACATCGACAAGTTCGCCTTCACCGTCCCCTTCGTGTGCGGCGCCCGCGACCTCGGGGAGGCCCTCCGCCGCATCGGCGAGGGCGCGGCCATGATCCGGACCAAGGGCGAGGCCGGCTCCGGGAACATCGTCGAGGCGGTCCGGCACATGCGGGCGGTGGTGGGCGGCGTACGCCGGCTCACCACCCTGGGCGCCGAGGAGCTCATGACCGAGGCCAAGAACCTCGGGGCGCCGTACGAGCTGGTCCGCTGGATCGCCCGGCACGGCAAGCTGCCGGTCCCGAACTTCTCGGCGGGCGGGGTGGCGACGCCGGCGGACGCCGCCCTCATGATGCAGCTCGGCGCCGAGGCGGTCTTCGTCGGCTCCGGCATCTTCAAGTCGAAGGACCCGGCGGCGCGCGCGGAGGCGATCGTGCAGGCCACGACGCACTTCCGGGATCCCAAGGTCCTGGCCGAGGTGAGCGCCCGAATCGACCGGCAGGAGAACTCGGCGATGGCCGGGATCGAGACCTCGAAGCTCGCCAAGGACGAGCTGCTGCAGACGCGGGGCTGGTAGGTGACGGATCCCCTCCGGATCGGCGTGCTCGCGCTGCAGGGCGACTTCGCCCTGCACGCGCGGGCCCTCGCCCGCTGCGGCGTGGAGCCGGTGGAGGTCCGCAAGCCCGCGCAGCTGGCGGACGTGGACGGGCTCGTCATTCCCGGGGGCGAGAGCACGACGCTCCTGCACCTGCTGAGCACGTGGGAATTCGTGCCGGCCCTCGAGCGGTTTCACGCCGAGGGCCGGCCGGTCTTCGGCACCTGCGCGGGGCTGATCCTGCTCGCGCGCGAGGTGACGAGCCCCGCCCAGTCCTCGCTGGCGCTCATCGACCTCGCCGTCGAGCGCAACGCGTACGGCCGCCAGCGCGAGTCCTTCGAGGCGCGCGGGGAGGCGGTGCTGGGCGGGCGGCGCGTGCCCGTCGAGATGGTCTTCATCCGCGCGCCGCGCATCCGCCGGGTCGGCCCCGGCGTGGAGGTGCTCGCGCGCCGGGACGACGAGCCGGTGATGGCCCGGCAGGGCTCGGTGCTGGTCGCCACCTTCCATCCCGAGCTCACCGCCGACGTGACCGTCCACGCCCACTTCTGCGAGATGGTCCGGCGCGCCCGGGAGGGTCGCGCGGCGGCCGGAGGGCCCGGCGACGCCGGCCACGAGCGGGCCGAGCTCGACCCTGCGGCGCGGGGAGGAGCGGCATGAACATCGAGGCCAACGGCATCACCATGCGGTACACGCTCGAGGGGCCGGCGGGAGCGCCCGTCGTCACGCTGAGCCACTCGCTGGCGACGCACGCAGGCATGTGGGACGCCACCGCCCCCGCGCTGGCGTCGTTCCGCGTCCTGCGCTACGACACACGAGGCCACGGCGGCACCGAGGCCCCGGCCGGGCCGTACTCGCTCGACGTGCTCGCGGCGGACGCGCTCGCCCTCCTCGAGGCGCTGGGCATCCAGCGGACGCACTGGGTGGGGCTGTCGATGGGCGGGATGATCGGCCAGACGATCGCCCTGAAGGCGCGCGGGACGCTCCTGAGCCTCGCCCTCTGCGACACGACGAGCCGGGTGCCTCCCGAGGCGCGGGGGACGTGGGCCGAGCGCATCGCCACGGCCGAGGCGCAGGGCATGGAGCCGCTGGTGGAGCCCACGATCGCTCGCTGGTTCACCCCGGACTTCGTCCGGACGCGGCCGGAGGTGGTGGACCGGGTGCGTGCGATGATCCGTGAGACGCCTGCCCGCGGCTACGTCGGCTGCTGTCACGCCATCGCGCAGCTCGACCTGACCGACCGCCTCGGCGAGATCGGGATACCGACGCTGGTGGTGGTGGGGGAGGAGGACCAGGGCACGCCCGTCAGCGCGGCCCGGACGATCCACGAGCATGTGAGGGGATCTCAGCTGGTCGTGCTCAAGTCCGCATCCCATCTCTCCAACATCGAGCAGCCCGGGGAGTTCAACGAGGCGGTGAAGCACTTCCTGGCGACCGCGCCTTGACACCTGGGGTGGGCGGGGGCATGCTCCTGAGCGCGGTCGGACCAGTCGACCGGACCCCCGAGCCCGCGGATTTCAGGAGGGAGCGCGCATGGCAGCCCTGATCGTGGAGGTCGTCTACCGCGGTATCTTCCAGAAGAACCTCGCCGCGCGCATCGCCCGCGGCATCGTCCTCTCCGCCCGCAAGTCCGGGCGGTGGGGCATCGCCTTCGGTCGCTATGGCGACAGCCCGCAGCGCAACGGCATCCCCGCCAAGGACTTCGCCATCGTCGCCGACACCAAGGAAGAGCTCGAGCAGAACATGGCCCGCTACGAGCCCAAGCACACGGACGTGACGATCGTCCTCGACGACACCCTCGGCAAGGGCGTCGAGTCGTGGGCGTGGTACGGGCTGCAGCCGATCAACAAGCTCACGGTGGCCGGGGGCACGGTCCTGATGACCTCCCTGCGGTCGTTCGACGACCTGCTGAAGGACATCCACAAGAAGGACGAGCCGTACACCCTGGCCCTCATCCGCGCCAAGGCCTCGTTCTCCGGGCTCTGGGTCTACCGGGAGGACCACACCGAGGTCCGCATGCTCGGCGCCCTCGCCCGCGTCGCCCCGCAGTTCCTGACCCTCGACGGCGTCTGCGAGGCGATCCGGGAGATGGAGTGGGGCTCCGACCTCAAGGTCGCCTCCGCCCGAAAGGCCTTCGACCGCCTGGAGACCCGGCCGGTCCGGATCACCGAGGGCAACCCGGAGGTCCCGTACTCCTTCGAGATGCCGAAGTGGTGGGAGATGCGGGAGGGCGTGACGATTCCCGCCATCCCGGTGGGCAAGCCCAAGGAGGCCGGCAAGGGGTACGTGCCGGAGCGAAACCCGTACTTCAAGAAGTACACGACGCGGACGATGCGGCCGGTCATCGACTTCGACACCTGCGTGAAGTGCAACCTGTGCTGGATCTCCTGCCCGGACTCCTGCTTCGACGTCATGCCCGACGGCACCTTCGACGCCAACATGGAAGCCTGCTGCGGCTGCGGGGTGTGCGAGGCGGTGTGCCCGGTCGAGCACTGCATCACGATGGTGAACGAGTCCGCTTTCGACGACAACGCGAGCCAGTGGGAGGCGTGGCGCCGCGACAAGGGCGCGTACAAGACCTGGCTCGTCGACACGATCGGCAACAAGAAGGTCACCGTGCGCTCGCACGGCTTCCGCTTCCGCGGGCAGTACGAGGAGGAGCTCAAGCAGGACCTCGACGCGGGCGGCGTGGAGATCACGGCGGGCATCCCGGGCGAGAACGCCGCGCACAAGACTCTGTAGGCGGAGGCCAGCGACCATGGCAGTGACCACGGCGGCTCCGGCCGCATCGGACGAGAAGGAACTCCTCATCTCGGGGAGCGAGGCCGTCGCCGAGGCCCTCGCCCTCGCCGACATCGACGTCGTGACCGCGTACCCGATCCGTCCCTACGACACGGTGATGCAGGCGATCGCCAAGAAGATCGCCAACGGCCAGCTCGTGGCCGAGTACATCGTGGCCGAGGGCGAGCACAGCCAGTTCGAGATCGTGAAGCACGCCTCCACCGTCGGCGCCCGCGTCTTCTGCGGCTCCTCCGGCGTGGGCTGGGCCTACGCCATGGAGTGCCTGGTCGTCACGCCGCCGCTGCGTGTGCCGATGCTGGCGCTGGTCGGCAACCGGGCCCTGGACGACCCGGGCGCTTTCGGGGTCGAGCACAACGACGCGCTCTTCGTGCGCGACCTGGGCTGGATGCTGTGCTGGATCGACTCGTCCCAGGAGGCCCTGGACACCACGCTCATCGGCTACCGGGTGGCCGAGGACCGGCGCGTGTTCCTGCCGCTGGCGCTCTCCGCCGACGGCGCGTTCCTCACCCACTCGCAGGCGCTGACGCTCGTGCCCCCGCGCGAGAAGGTCGACCGCTTCCTGCCGCGCTACGACCGCGGCGACCTGCTGCTGCATCCGGACAACCCGATCACCGTGGCTCCCCAGGCCAACGAGGACTGGGTCATCGAGATCCGGCGGCAGAACGACGAGGCCATGAAGCGGGCGTACGGGGTCATCGAGGAAGCCTACGCGGACTTCCGGCGCGTCTTCGGCCGGGGCCCGGAGAACCCGTGGTTCGAGGAGTACATGACCGACGACGCCGAGGTCATCCTGGTCGGCATGGGCACGATCTCGCTGCCCATCAAGGTCGGCATCCGCAACATGCGCGCCCGGGGCAAGAAGGTCGGCCTCGTGCGGCTCCGCTGGTTCCGGCCGTTCCCGACCGAGCGGCTGGTCGCCGCGCTGTCGGGGGCCCGGGCCATCGGCGTCATCGACCGCGACTACTCCTTCGGCTCGCCCTTCGCGTCCGGCGTCGTGGCCAACGAGGTGCGCGCCGCCATGTACAATGCGGAGCGCCGGCCCCCGCTGCTGTCGTTCATTTCCGGGCTCGGCGGACGCGAGGTGACCCTGGAGGACGTGGACAAGGCCGCCGACATGTGCTTCGCCGCGGCGGCGTCCGGCAAGTCCGACACCAAGACGCACTGGCTGGGCGTCCGGGAATAGGAGAGGCGATCATGGCCGACGCGACCACCTTCACGAACGCGACGCAGATCCTGGAGCCGTTCCGGGGCATCAAGAGGGTCACGATCGAGGAGTACTTCACCTCCGGGCATCGCACGTGCCAGGGCTGCGAGTCCGCGCTCGTGATGAAGCTGATGGTGAAGGCGGCCGGGCCCCGCACGATCGTGCTCGGGTCCACCGGCTGCATGTACGTCGCGAACACGACGTACTACACGACGCCGTGGGTGGTGCCGTGGATGCACACGCAGCTGGGCTCGTCGGGCTCCGCCGCGCTGGGCACCGCCGCCGGCCTCAAGTCGCTCATGCGCAAGGGCAAGATGAAGGCGGAGCCGATCAACGTGATCGCGTTCTGCGGCGACGGCGGCGGCGCCGACATGGGGATCGGCGCGATCTCCGCGACGCTGACCCACAAGGAGTACAACTCCCTCATCCTGTTGTACGACAACGAGTCGTACGCCAACACCGACATCCAGCTCTCGGGGCTCACGCCCTACGGGGCGCACACGACGTTCAGCCCGCCCGGCAAGGTCCACCGACTCATCCACCGCCGCTGGAAGAAGAACATGGCGGGGATGATGGCGGCCGGGCATCCCGAGTGCCGCTACGTGGCCACCGTGTGCGCCTCCTACGCGGTCGAGATGATGAACAAGGTGCGGCGCGCCCTCACGATCGGGGGGCCCACCTTCATCCACTCGCTCGACCCGTGCCCGAAGGGCTGGGACTACGACCCCATGCTCAGCCACGAGATGGGCGAGCTGGCGATCGAGACCGGGCTCTTCCCGCTCTACGAGGTCGAGGACGGCGTCGTGAAGTACTACGGCAAGACCAAGGCCCTCGTGGACGGCCGCCCGCGCAAGCCGGTGCGGGAGTACCTCCTCAAGCAGGGGCGCTTCGCCCACTTCACCGAGGAGGACCTCGCGCACTTCCAGAGCAAGGTCGACGAGATGTGGCAGCA
The DNA here is from genome assembly GCA_025922915.1 of Candidatus Methylomirabilota bacterium. GTDB lineage: Bacteria > Methylomirabilota > Methylomirabilia > Rokubacteriales > CSP1-6 > JAICGY01. Next base: position 8,954 of record JAICGY010000134.1, read on the forward strand.
GTGGGAGATCCCCGCGGTCGTCCCGTTCCGGCGGGTCGACGCGACCAAGGCGGCCCTGGACGTGAAGTAGCCCGGCACTCGACGGGATTCCAGCCGGGAGGGCCGGGCGCGCGACGCGTCCGGCCCTCGACGTATCCGTGGCCGCGAGTACTTAAAGGAGGCTGGGCATGAGACATCGAGGTCTGTTGTTCTTGGCCGTCCTGCTCCCCCTCGTCCTGCTCGTCGTCCCGCCCGCCGCGGCCTGGGAGCCGACCAAGCCCATCGAGTTCGTGATCCCCGCCGGCACCGGCGGCGGGGCGGACCAGATGGCACGGCTGATCGCCGGCCTCGCCGAGAAGCACAAGCTCACCCCGCGCCCGATCATCGTCGTGAACAAGTCGGGGGGCGCCGGCGCCGAGGGGTTCCTGCACGTCAAGGGCAAGAAGGGCGACGCCCACACCCTCATCATCACGCTCAGCAACCTCTTCACGACACCGCTCGCCACCGGCACCCCGTTCAGCTGGCGGGACATGACCCCGATCGCCCGGCTCGCGCTCGACCGCTTCATCCTGTGGGTGAACGCCGAGACGCCGTACAAGACCGCGAAGGAGTACCTGGCGGCCGTCAAGGAGAAGAACGGCGCGGCCAAGATGGGCGGCACCGGCTCCAAGCAAGAGGACCAGATCATCACCGTCTTGCTGGAGCAGGCGCAGGGCGTGAAGTTCACGTACGTGCCCTTCAAGGGGGGCGGTGCCGTCTGCGTGAACCTGGTGGGCAAGCACGTCGACTCGACCGTCAACAACCCGATCGAGTGCGTGAGCCACTGGAAGGCCGGCCGGGTCCGGCCGCTCGCCGTCTTCGACCCGGAGCGCATCAC
>JAICGY010000135.1 GCA_025922915.1 Candidatus Methylomirabilota bacterium
CCGATGCAGGACCTGCCCATGGTGGTCTTCGTGGTCGGCTTCCTGCTCACGGCGTGTCTCATGGCGCGGCGCGTGCCGGGCGCCCTCCTGCTCGGCATCGTGCTGAGCACGGCGCTCGCCGTCATGCTGAACGGCACGCTCGCCGGCTGGGAGGGCTTCGCGACGCCGGGGGCGGCCCGGCTGCCGGCCGCTATCGTCCAGGCCCCGGACTTCTCCACCTTCGGCCGGCTGGACTTCGGGGTCGTGGCCCGGCTCGGGATCGTGACCACCGTGCTCGTGACGTTCGCCCTCATGCTGAGCGACTTCTTCGACACGATGGGCACCGTCATCGGCGTCGCCGGCAAGGGCGGCTTCCTCGACGCCCGGGGCCGGCTGCCCGGCATCCGCCGCGTCCTCCTGGTGGACTCGCTGGGCGCGGCGCTGGGCGGGCTCGCCAGCAGCAGCAGCAACACCACGTACATCGAGAGCGCGGCCGGCGTCACCGAGGGCGGGCGGACGGGGCTGGCCGCCGTCGTCACCGGGCTGCTCTTCCTCGTCGCCATGTGGTTCTCCCCGCTCGCCAGCGTGATCCCGGCCCAGGCCACGGGCCCCGCGCTCGTCATCGTCGGCTTCTACATGATGAGCGTGGTGCGGGAGATCGCCTGGGACGACTACGACGACGCCATCCCCGCCTTCGTGACGATGCTCGTCATGCCCTTCACGTGGTCGATCACGAACGGCATCGGGGCGGGGTTCGTCACGCACGTGGCGATCCGCGTGCTGAGCGGCCGGGCACGCGAGGTGCCCGTCCTCCTGCACGCCGCCGCCGTGGCCTTCGTGGCCTACTTCGCCCTGCCGCTCGTCGAGCGCACGCTGGGATGACGGCCGCATAGTCTCCCCGGGCGCGCGCGCGCTGGCCGCCACGTTCGTCACGCTGGGGCTCGTGTACGGCGTCTGGTACGCCTACGCGGTCTTCCTGGTGGCGCTGCTCGGCGAGTTCGGCTGGAGCCGGTCGCTCCTGGCCGGCGCCTTCTCCGTCTTCACGCTCGTCCACGGGCTGGCCGGCGCCCCGCTGGGATGGCTCGCCGACCGGTTCGGCCCGCGGCCCCTCGTGCTCGCCGGCGGCCTGTTCCTCGCGTGCGGGCTCGCGCTGGACGCCGCCGTCACGCGCCCCTGGCACCTCTATCTGGCCTTCGGCGTGGTGACCGCCCTCGGGGTGGCCGCGGCCGGCTGGATGCCCGCCGTCGTGCTCGTGCAGCGCTGGTTTCCCGAGCGCGTCGGCACCGCGCTCGGCATCACATCGGCCGGCATCGGGGCCGGGATCTTCCTCGTGGTCCCGCTCTGCCAGTGGCTCATCGACCTCGTCGGCTGGCGGGGCGCCTTCGCCACCCTGGCGGCGCTCGCCGCGCTCTGGATCGTCCCGGCGACCCTCTGGCTGATGCGCGACCCGGGGCCGAGCCTCGTCCCGCGGCCTGCCGCCGCGTCGACCGGACGCGACCTCACGCTGGCCGACGCGGCGCGCGGCGCGCGCTTCTGGTGCCTGGCCGTGGCCAGCCTCGCCAGCGCGTTCGTCAACCAGATGCTGTTCGTCCACCAGGTGGCCTATCTGGTCGACCACGCCGTCCCGGCGCTCGTCGCCGCCTCGGTGGTGAGCGTCGTGGGCCTGGCCTCGATCGTCGGCAAGAGCGGCGGCGGCTGGGCCTCCGACCGGTTCGGGCGCGAGCCCACCTTCACCTTCGGCATGGGCAGCGTCGCGGCGAGCGTGGCGGTGCTCGGCCTGCTCGCCCTGCATCCGGGGGCGGTCGGGCTCGCGTACCTCTACGGCGCGCTGGTAGGCCTCGGGTACGCCGTGACCGCCCCCCTCATGCCGGCGGTGGTCAGCGATCTCTACCGGGGCCGGCACTTCGGGACGATCTTCGGCGCCCTGCACCTGGCGAACGCGCTCGGGGGCTCGAGCGGGCCCTGGATCGCCGGCCGCGTGTTCGACGGGACCGGCAGCTACGCCGCCGCCTTCGGCGCCGCCGTCGTGGCCGCCGCGGTGGCGACGGTCGCCCTCTGGCTGGCCGCCCCGCGCCGCGCCCGGGTCGCCTGGCGCTGAGACCGCCGGCGCGCGAGCGCGACGGTCATCTCGCGTGTCGGCGGGGCGCTCCTCAGGGCACCGACGGCGAGCAGGACCGTCATCACGACGACCGCCGCGATCAGGCTCAGCAGCTCGACGAGGGTCACTTCGAACATGGTCCCCTCCCGGCCCGGTGGGGGTTCACGGAGGATGCCAGATGGGGGCCAGCCGGATGGCCGAGAAATCGACGGCTTGGCGTGGCGGGCCGTCGACGGAGGGCCAGAGATGGGTCAGGGCCGCCCCAAGGCCTGGGGCGGGACCGCCTCGCCCGTGGAGGACCCGGGGGGCGGCGTCCGGCCGCCCCCCGGTCTCGCCGCGCTAGCCCATGAGGAGCTTGCCGGGCGTCTCGCGCCCCATCAGCGTGATCTGCTCGCGGGTGATGCCCTGGCCCATGAGGCCCGCGACCAGCATCGCGTAGCCGTCCCACAGCGAGGGGTTGCCGGTCTGGCCGAGGTCCGTGGACAGGATGAAGTGCTCGGCCCCCACGGCCTTGATGTGGTCGGCCGACTCCTTGTGGGTGACCTGCCGCCAGTGGCGCATCCAGGGGAGGGGGGCGCTCGGTCCCATCAGCGGGCCCATCGCGCAGATCTCCATCTTGGCGCCCATGGCGGCCGCTTTCTTCATCTGCTCGACGGTCATGTTCACCACCTCGAACTCGGCGTGCGTCACCACCACGCGGTCGCAGCCGGCGTCCCGCGCCGCCTCGATCAGGGCCAGGGCCTGGGCCGGCGAGGCGTGGCCGGTGCAGACGACCAGCTTCTGCTGCGCGCAGACCTTGAGGACGTCGCGCACCGCCGGCAGGACCTTGCCGTCGGCCCCGACGACCTTGACGCCCTCCGGCGCGTCCTTGAAGTGCTTGACGTGGTTGTCGGCGTCGAAGGTGGGGAACCAGACGACGCGCCCGTAGCCGCCCTGCATGCGCCACATCCACTGCACCGCCTCGGCATTGACCCCGCCGGCCGGCCCGTTCAGGACGACGCCGCCGAAGGCCTTGATCCCGGGGTTGTGCTTGCGCATCAGCCAGGCGCGGGCGCCCGTGGGCGAGACGTGATTCTTGAGGACGATGGCCTCCGCCTTCCGGGCCAGGTAGGCCTGGGCGGACTCGTCGTCGTCCACCGAGCGCCCGAAGACGTCCGGCGCGCAGTGCACGTGGAAGTCGATCAGCCCCTCGACCGGGCTCACCGCGGGCGGGGGCGGGGGAAAGACGCGGACCTGGGCCTCGGCCGGAGTCCGGAGACCGGCCAGGGCGGCGGCGCCGACGGCCGCGACCTTCAGGAACTCGCGCCGGGCGCCACTCGCCGGCGCGTCGTGGCCCCAGGCGTGACCGCAGCAGCTGATGAATCGCCAGCGGGGGAGTCGGAAAGGCTTCATGCGAGCCTCCTTGGAGCGCATCGCTCCGAGCGCATCGGGATACGGCACTGGTCGGGCCGGGACCCGGCCCGACGGGGAGGCTTCTAGCACGCGGTCCGGCAGGGGTCAAACCTGACAGGTCGCGCAGGCGTTCCCGTCCCGGGTCGTAAGTCCTCGTCATACCGACCCGTTTGCTTGACAGTCCGGGAGGCCTTGGCTACACTCTCGCCACTCTCGAGCCCTCCAGAGCGAGTGGAACTTTCTCGACCCTCTGCCGTGGCGACGAAGCGCGCGGAGGCTCCAAGGACGGAGCGGATGAGCGGCCACGAACGGTTCTTGACGCTCGACCCGCAGCACGACACGTTCCCCAAGCTCGTCCGCGACAACGCCCGTGCCATGCCCGACCGCATCGCCATCCGGGAGAAGGACTACGGCATCTGGCAGGCGTACACCTGGCGCGACTACTTCGACCGCGGCCGCCGGATCGCCCTCGGCCTGGCCTCGCTCGGGTTCGCGCGGGGCGACAAGGTGGCCGTGGTCGGCGACAACCGGCCCGAGCTCTACTGGGCCGTGCTCGCCACGCAGTGCCTGGGCGGCGTCCCGGTGCCGCTCTACCAGGATGCGAGCGAGAAGGAGCTGGCCTACGTCGTCGACCACGCGGAGGCGCGCTTCGCGGTGGTGGAGGACCAGGAGCAGGTCGACAAGCTCCTCGCCATCAAGGCGCAGTGTCCGCGGCTCGAGTGGATCGTCTACGACGATGGCCGCGGCCTGCGCGCCTACAGCGAGCCCTGCCTGCTGTCGCTCGCCGAGCTGGAGGAGCGCGGCGAGAAGTTCGCGGTCGGCCACCCGGCGGTCTTCGAGGCCGAGCTGGCCCGCGGCCGGGCCGAGGACATCGCGGTGATCTGCTACACCTCCGGCACCACCGGCATGCCGAAGGGGGCGATGCTCACGCACCGCAACCTGCTCGTCATGGCCCGCGTGGCCACGGAGCGCGAGGGGCTGCGTCCGGACGACGAGGCGCTGGCCTACCTGCCGATGGCCTGGGTCGGCGACCACATGATCTCCTACGCGCAGGCCATCGCCACCGGGTTCACCATCAACTGCCCCGAGAGCGCGGCGACCGTCCTGCACGACCTGAAGGAGATCGGGCCCACCTACTTCTTCGCGCCGCCCCGCATCTGGGAGAACCTCCTGACGACGGTGATGATCCGCGTCGAGGACGCCGCCTGGCCCAAGCGCCGGCTCGTCCGGTTCTTCCTCGAGCTCGCCCAGGACCTCGAGCGGCAGCGGCTGGCCGGGCAGCCCGTCTCCTCGTGGCGGCGGCTGCTCGCCCCGCTGGGCGGGCTCCTCGTCTACGGCCCGCTGCGCGACAACCTCGGCATGCGGCGCATCCGGCTCGCCTACACGGCGGGCGAGGCGATCGGCCCCGAGATCTTCGTCTTCTTCCGCGCCCTCGGCATCAACCTCAAGCAGCTCTACGGGATGACGGAGGCGAGCGTGTTCGTGTCGGTGCAGAAGGACGGCGACGTCCGCCTCGACACGGTCGGCACGCCGATGCCGCTGGTCGACATCAAGATCTCCGAGCAGGGCGAGGTGCTCTTCCGCAGCCCCGGCGTCTTCCCCGGCTACTACAAGAACCCGGAGGCGACGGCCCAGACGCTCGACGACGGCTGGATCCGCTCGGGCGACGCCGGCTTCCTGGACGCGGCCGGGCACCTGAAGATCATCGACCGCGCCCGGGACGTGGGGCGGCTGGCGGGCGGGACGCTCTTCGCGCCGAAGTACCTGGAGAACAAGCTGAAGTTCTCGCCGTACGTCAAGGAGGCGGTCACCATCGGCCAGGACCGCCCCTACGTGGCGGCCCTGGTCAACATCGACCTCGGCGCCGTCGGGAACTGGGCCGAGCGCCGGGGGATTGCCTACACGAGCTACACCGATCTGAGCCAGAAGCCGGAGGTGTACGACCTGATCGAGCAGGAGGTGCGGCGCGTGAACGAGAGCCTGCTCGAGGACGAGGTGCTCCGCGGCGCCCAGATCCGGCGGTTCCTGATCCTGCACAAGGAGCTGGACCCGGACGACGAGGAGATCACGCGGACCCGGAAGGTGCGCCGCGGCCACATCGCCCGCAAGTACGCGGCGCTGATCGAGGCCCTCTACGGCGACCGCGACCGCGTGCAGGTCGAGGCCCAGGTCACCTACGAGGACGGCCGCACGGGCACGATCCGCGCCGACGTGGCGGTGCGCGACGTCCCGGCGGCGGGGGCGGGGCGGTGAGGGTGGAGGCGTCGTGACCGAGGCGTCCGGGCCCCTGCTGTCGGTGGAGGACATCAGCGTCCGGTTCGGCGCGCTCATGGCGCTGAGCCGGGTGAGCGTGGAGGTTCACCGCCGCGAGATCCTGGCCATCATCGGGCCCAACGGCGCCGGCAAGACCACGCTCCTGAACGTCGTCAGCGGCTTCTACCACCCGTACGAGGGACGCATCCGGTTCGAGGGACGGGACCGCACCAGCCTGAAGCCGCCCGACGTGGCCGAGCTCGGGATCGCGCGGACCTTCCAGAACGTGGCGCTCTTCCGAGGCATGTCGGTGCTCGACAACATCATGACGGGGCGGCTGCTCAAGATGGGGGGCCACTTCCTGCTCGACGCCGTGTGGTACGGGCCGGCCCGGCGGCAGGAGCTGGCGCACCGCGCGGCGGTCGAGCGGATCATCGACTTCCTGGAGATCCAGGCCATCCGCAAGACCCCGGCCGGGCGGCTGCCCTACGGGCTGCAGAAGCGGGTCGAGCTGGCGCGGGCGCTCGCGGCCGAGCCCAAGCTGCTCCTGCTCGACGAGCCGATGGCGGGCATGAACGTCGAGGAGAAGGAGGACATGTGCCGGTTCATCCTCGACGTCAACAGCGAGTTCGGCACGACGATCGCGCTCATCGAGCACGACATGGGGGTCGTCATGGACATCTCCGACCGCGTGGTCGTGCTCGACTACGGTCGGAAGATCGCCGACGGCCCGCCCGAGCAGGTGCGCAAGGACCAGGCGGTCCTCGACGCCTACCTGGGGGTCGCGCATGATTGAGTTCTTGCGGTCCCTCGTCCTGCCGTTCGCGGACATGGTGTCCTCCCCCACGTTCTTCGTGGAGGTGCTGGTCGGCGGCATCGCGGCCGGGCTGATGTACTCGCTGGTCGCGCTGGGCTTCGTCCTGATCTTCAAGGCCTCGGGCGTCTTCAACTTCGCCCAGGGCGTCATGGTGCTCTTCGCGGCCCTCACCCTCGTCGGCCTGATGGAGCGGGGGATGCCCGTCCCGGTGGCCCTGGCCCTCACCGTGGCCGTGATGATCGCGCTCGCCTTCGCCATCGAGCGCGTGGTCCTGCGGCCGCTGGTGAACCAGGAGCACATCATCCTGTTCATGGCCACCATCGGGCTGAACTTCTTCCTGGAGGGGCTCGGCGAGCAGCTGTGGGGCTCGAACGTCAAGCGGCTGGACATCGGCATCCCCGACGAGTCGTTCAGCGTGGCCGGGGTCCTCCTGAACAAGCTCGAGCTGAGCGCGGCCCTCACGGCGGCCGTGCTCGTCACCGTCCTCGCCGTCTTCTTCCAGCGGACCCGCATCGGGCGCGCCCTGCGCGCGGTCGCCGATGACCACGAGGCGGCGCTCTCCATCGGCATCCCCCTGAAGACGATCTGGGTGATCGTGTGGTCGGTGGCCGGCATCGTGGCGATCGCGGCCGGCGTGATGTGGGGCGCCAAGAGCGGCGTGCAGTTCAGCCTGTCGCTCGTCGCCCTCAAGGCGCTGCCCGTCCTCATCCTGGGCGGCTTCGAGTCGGTGCCCGGCGCCATCGTGGGCGGGCTCATCATCGGCGTGGGGGAGAAGGTCGCCGAGGTGTACTGGGGCCCCCTCGTGGGCGGCGCCATCGAGAACTGGTTCGCCTACGTGCTCGCCCTGGCCTTCCTGCTGTTCCGGCCGCAGGGGCTGTTCGGCGAGCGGATCATCGAGAGGGTCTAGCGGGTGATCTATCGCGAGGCCGGGCAGTTCAAGACGACGTACGCCGGCGACCAGGCGATCTTCCCGATCCTCCAGGACCGGGTGTTCGTCGGGCTGGTCGCGCTGGCGGCGTTCGTGGCGGTGCCGCTCCTCGCCAACGAGTACTGGCTGCAGGCGATCCTGATCCCCTTCCTCATCTACGCGCTCGCCGCCATCGGGCTCAACCTCCTCACGGGCTACGCCGGGCTGCTCTCGCTGGGCACCGGCGGCTTCATGGCCGTCGGCGCCTACAGCGCCTTCAAGCTGGCCACCGCCTTTCCGTGGCTCAACGTCATCCTCGTCTTCGTCCTGGCCGGGGTGTGCGCGGCCGGGGTGGGGCTGCTCTTCGGCATCCCGAGCCTCCGGATCAAGGGGTTCTACCTCGCGGTCGCCACCCTGGCCGCGCAGTTCTTCCTGATCTGGCTCTTCAACAAGGTGGGCTGGTTCGTCAACTACGCCCCCTCCGGCACCGCCACCGCGCCGCCGCGCACCATGCTCGGCGTCATGGTGACCGGCCCCCAGGCCACCGCGCCCGTCCGGTACCTGGTCGCCCTCGGGCTCGTGGTGCTCTTCGCGCTGGTCGCCAAGAACCTCGTGCGCGGCCGCATCGGCCGGTCGTGGATGGCGATCCGCGACCGCGACATCGCCGCCGAGATCATCGGCGTGCGGCCCCTCCGCACCAAGCTCCTCGCCTTCGCGATCTCGTCGTTCTACTGCGGAGTGGCCGGCGCCGAGCTGCTGTTCCTGTACCTGGGCAGCGTCGAGACGCTGGCCTTCGACATCAACCTCTCGTTCCTGATCCTGTTCATGGTCATCATCGGCGGGCTCGGGTCGATCCTCGGCTCCTTCCTGGGCGCCGCGTTCATCGTCCTCGTGCCGATCTTCCTGACCAACGTGCCCAACTGGATCGGCCTGGACATGCGCACGGACACCCAGAAGCACCTCGAGCTGATGATCTTCGGCGGGCTCATCATCTTCTTCCTGATCGTCGAGCCGCACGGGCTCGCTCGGCTGTGGCAGATCACGAAGGAGAAGCTCCGGCTGTGGCCGTTTCCCCACTAGCAGACAGGAGGACTCTCATGACGTGGCGAACGCTCCTGATCGGCGTCCTGGCGCTCGGACTCGGCCTCGGGCCGGTCGCCGGCGCCGTCTCGGCGCAGGACAAGGGCATCTTCATCCCGCTGCTCGTCTACCGGACCGGGCCCTACGCCCCCAACGGGATCCCGTCCGCCAACGGCTTCAACGACTACTTCAACCTGCTCAACGAGCGCGACGGCGGCATCAACGGCGTGAAGATCCTCTTCGAGGAGTGCGAGACCCAGTACAAGACGGATCTCGGCGTCGAGTGCTACGAGCGGCTCAAGGGCAAGCACGGGGGGGCGGTGCTGGTGAACCCGTTCAGCACCGGCATCACCTACCAGCTCATCCCCAAGGCGCCCGTGGACAAGGTCGTCATCCACTCCGCCGGCTACGGCATGACCGCCTCCGCCGACGGCCGCTGGTTCCCGTGGGTGTTCAACGTCCCGATGACCTACTGGAGCCAGGCCTCCGCCTTCGTCAAGTACGTGGGCGCGCAGGAAGGCGGGATGGACAAGCTGAAGGGCAAGAAGATCGTCCACATCTACCACAACAGCCCCTACGGCAAGGAAGCCAACCCCACGCTCGAGACGCTGGCGCGGCAGTTCGGCTACGAGCTGACCACGCTCGCCGTCGATCACCCGGGCCAGGAGCAGAAGTCGACCTGGCTGCAGGTCCGCCGCATCAACCCCGACTGGATCTACATCTCCGGGTGGGGCGTCATGAACCAGGTCGCCGTCAAGGAGGCGGCCGCGCACGGCATGAAGATGGACCACGTCGTCGGCAACTGGTGGACGGGCACGGAGTCCGACGTGGTGCCCGCCGGCGACGCGGCGAAGGGCTACAAGTCGATGACCTTCCACGCGCCGGGCGCGGACTTCAAGGTCCACAAGGACATCCTCAAGCACGTCTACGACAAGGGGAAGGGCGCGGCCCAGCGGGAGGCGGTGGGCGAGGTGCTCTACAACCGCACCCTCATCAACGCCATGCTCGACACCGAGGCCATCCGGACGGCCATGAAGAAGTTCGGCAACAAGCCGCTCACCGGCGAGCAGGTGCG
>JAICGY010000136.1 GCA_025922915.1 Candidatus Methylomirabilota bacterium
CCGGGCACGGCCGCCTACGTCAACGCCGTGCTCCGATCGTTCAGCCGCCGCGGCCCGCGGGAGCGCGAGCCCCGCCCGCCGGCCGACCCCGTCGAGGCCCTGGCGCTCCGCCTCTCCTTCCCGACCTGGCTCGCCGCCCGCTGGGTCGCACGCCTGGGCCGGGAGGAGGCCGAGGCGCTCATGCGGGCGCTCAACGAGCGCCCGCCCCTCACCGTCCGCGCGAACACGCTGCGCACCGATCGGGACGCGCTCGCCGAGCGGCTCCACCGGGAGGAAGGGCTGGCCGCGCAGCCGACACCGCTGGCCCCCGAGGGGCTCGTGGTCGAGCACGCCGGTCGCCCGGGCGGCTGGCGCGCGTTCGCGGACGGCCACTGCGTCGTGCAGGACGAGGCGTCGATGCTGGTGGCGCGGCTGCTGGAGCCGGCGGGCGGCGACACGGTCGCCGACGTCTGCGCGGCACCGGGCACGAAGACCACGCACCTCGCCCAGCTGATGGAGAACCGGGGCCACCTCCTGGCGTTCGATCCCCAGCCGGCGCGGCTGGCGCGCGTCCGCGAGGCGGCGGCGCGGCTCGGGGTGACGATCGTGGAGATCCTCGAGGGCCCCGTCGAGACACTGGCCCCGCCCCGCGCCGGCTGCTGCACGGCGGTGCTGATCGACGCGCCGTGCTCCAACCTGGGCGTGCTCAGGCGCAACCCCGAGGTCAAGTGGCGCCGCCAGCCCGCGGACCTGGCCGCGAGCGCCGGCCGGCAGCGCTCGATCCTCGCCGCGGCCGCGGTCCTCGTGCGGCCCGGCGGCCGGCTCGTCTACGCGACGTGCTCGCTGGAGCCGGAGGAGAACGACGCGGTGGTCGCCGCCTTCCTCGCCGCGCGCCCCGACTTCCGGGTGGCCGTCCCGGCGTCGTTCCCCGGGCCGATCGGGACGGACGGCGTCCTGCGCTGCCTGCCCCATCGTCACGCGACCGACGGCTTCACCGCCGTCCGGCTCGAGCGGCGCCCCGGCGAGTGACGGGCCGGCGGCTGCGGTATAAGAGTCTCATGGTGAAGATCGCCCCCTCGATCCTGTCGGCCGACTTCGCCGCGCTCGCCGACGACGTCGCACGCGTGGAGGCGGGCGGCGCCGACCTGCTGCACGTCGACGTCATGGACGGGCGGTTCGTGCCGAACCTGACCATCGGTCCCGTGGTCGTGGAGGCCCTCCGCAAGCGCACCCGGCTGCCACTCGACGTCCACCTGATGATGGTGGAGCCCGAGCGGTACGTCGCCGACTTCGTCCGCGCCGGGGCCGACATGGTGACGGTCCACGTCGAGGCCTGCCCCCATCTCCAGCGCAACCTCGCCCAGATCCGCGACCTCGGCGCCCGCGCCGGCGCGGCGCTGAACCCGGCGACCCCCCCCGACACGCTCGCCTACGTGCTGGACGACCTCGACCTGGTGCTCGTCATGTCGGTCAACCCGGGGTTCGGGGGGCAGTCGCTCATCCCGAGCGCCTTCGACAAGCTCCTCCGCGTCCGCGCCCTGCTCGGCGACCGCCCCGTCGAGCTGGCGGTGGACGGCGGCGTCAAGGTCGAGCACGTCCGCCGGCTCGTCGAGCACGGGGCGACGGTCCTCGTGGCCGGCTCCGCGATCTTCGGCCAGGCGGATCCGGCCTCCGTGATCGCGGCCATGCGAAGCGCCGCCCCGTAGCCTGGACCGCCCCGCCCGGTCAGGATCGGTCCGGAAGCCCGAGCAGGGACTGACCACCCCGCGCCTTTCGAAGCCACACGCTGTATTCAACTGGCTGATTTCATTGATCTATGAACAGGGCACCCTCCTTGCTCTGCACCTCGTGCGGAGGGAGAGCAATGGCGCGAATGGTGAGGGTCCTGGGGCTCGAGAAGGTGGAGTGGCGGACGTGGTGGCGCAGCGTCGACTTCTGGTTCGCCATGGCCGTCCTCTTGCTGCCGTTCGGCTTCCTCCTCCTGGCCCTGCGCTGGGAGCCCGTTCGCGTCCGCATCCTTCCCCGCCGCTGACCGACGGTCGCGCCCGGCCCGCCGGCGGGCGCGACGAATTGAAATCCTCCGCCCGGTTCCGTACACTCTGTTTTCCCCATGTTCGATTCCCTGAGCTCGCGACTGCAGACGATCTTCGACCGCCTCGGCGGCCGGGGACGTCTCACCGAGGACAACATCCAGGAGGCCCTGCGCGAGGTCCGCCTGGCCCTCCTCGAAGCCGACGTCAACTTCAAGGTCGTGCGCGTCTTCATCGAGCGCGTGCGCGAGAAGGCGGTCGGGCAGGACGTCCTCAGGTCGCTGACCCCCGGCCAGCAGGTGGTCAAGGTGGTCCACGACGAGCTCGTCGAGCTGCTCGGTGGCAGCGGCCACCGGCTGGCGGCCGCCGCGCATCCTCCCACGGTGGTCATGCTGGTCGGGCTCCAGGGGTCCGGCAAGACCACCAGCGCCGCCAAGCTCGCCCGTCACTTCGCGCGGCAGGGTCAGCACCCGATCCTCGCCGCCGCGGACACCTACCGCCCCGCCGCGATGGAGCAGCTGCGGACGCTCGGGGCGCAGCTGGACGTGCCGGTCGTGGGTGCCGCGGGGCAGACGCCGCTCGCCATCTGCCGGGCGGCCCGCGACGAGGCGGCGGCGCGAGGCCTCACCCCGCTCATCCTCGACACGGCGGGCCGCCTGCACATCGACGAGGCGATGCTCGACGAGGTGCGCGCGATCAAGCGGGAGCTGGCGCCGCACCACGTCCTCCTGGTCGTCGACGCGATGACCGGGCAGGACGCCGTCGGCGTGGCGGACAAGTTCAACCAGGCGGTCGGCATCGACGCCGTCGTGCTGACCAAGATGGACGGCGACTCGCGCGGCGGCGCCGCGCTGTCCGTCCGGCACGTCACGGGCCGCCCGATCGCCTTCGTCGGCGTCGGGGAGAAGGCCGAGGCGCTGGAGCCGTTCCATCCCGACCGGGTGGCCTCGCGGATCCTCGGGATGGGCGACGTACTGTCGCTCGTGGAGAAGGCCCAGCAGAGCGTCGATCAGGAGAAGGCGCAGGAGCTGGTGCGCAAGCTGCGCGAGGACGCCTTCACGCTCGAGGATTTCCGCGACCAGCTGCGCCAGCTGAGACAGATGGGACCGCTCGACCAGATCATGGGCATGCTGCCCCTGGGCAAGATGCTGCGCGGCGCGCCGGCCGAGCTCGAGGGGGAGCAAGCGGACCTGGGCCGCTTCGACGCGATCATCGCCTCGATGACGCCGGGCGAGCGGCGGGCCCCGGAGGTCATCAACGGCAGCCGCCGGCAGCGCATCGCGCGGGGCAGCGGCACCACCGTGCAGGACGTGAACCGGCTGCTGAAGCAGTACGCCCAGCTCCGGAAGATGATGAAACAGCTGAAGGGCATGGAAGGGCGGCTCGGGAAGCTGGGCAAGCTCGGCGGCCTCCCGGGGTTCCCCATGCCGAGGGGGTGACGACGTGGTTTCGATCCGACTGCGACGTGAAGGCTCGAGCAAGCGCCCGCGCTACCGGGTGGTGGTGGCGGACTCCCGGTCGCCGCGCGACGGCCGGTTCATCGAGGTGATCGGCCATTACAACCCGGTCACGCAGCCGCCGACGGTGAAGATCGACCGGGAGCGGGCCGAGAACTGGATGCGCAAGGGCGCGCAACCCTCCGGGACCGTCCGCCGGCTGATGGCCCTGTCGGCCAAGCTGAGCGGGTAGCGGCGGGCGCGGCCCGGCATCGCGTGGCCGGCGACGCCGGGCGCCTGGTCGTCATCGGGGAGATCCTGCGCGGCCGCGGCCTCCGGGGTGAGCTCCGGGTCGCCCCCCTCACCGATCACCCGCGCCGGTTCGAGGCGCTCCGTCGCTGCGTGCTGTGGGACCTCGCCCGCGACGTGCGCGAGGAGCGCGAGATCGTCGGCGCGCGCGTCGTGCAGGACGCGGTGCTCCTGACGGTGGCGGGTTGCGAGACCCCGGAGGCGGCGCGTGCGCTGGCCGGGCGGCTGGTCGCGCTGCCGGCCAGCGAGGCGCTGCCCCCGCCGCCCGGGCAGTTCTACCCGTGGCAGCTCGAGGGGTGTCGGGTGCTGACCGAGGACGGTCTCGAGGTCGGCGCGGTCGCGCGCGTGGAGCCCGGCCCCGCGCACGAGCTCTGGGTGGTGCGCGGGCCGGAGCGCGAGCATCTCATCCCCGCGGTGGCCGAGATCGTGCGCGAGGTGGATCTCGAGGCGCGCCGGGTGGTGATCCGGCCGCCCCAGGGCCTGCTGGAGCTGTAGCGCGGCAACGGGGCATGCGGATCGACATCGTGACGCTGTTCCCCGAGATGGTGGAGCCCGTGATCGCGCACTCCATCCTGGGACGGGCGCAGGCACGCGGGCTCGTTGACATCCGGGCCGTGGATCTCCGAGACTACGCGGGGGGCCGGCACCGGGTCACCGACGACGCGCCGTTCGGCGGCGGCGGCGGCATGGTGCTCAAGCCCGAGCCCCTGTTCGCGGCGGTCGAGGCGCTGCGGACGCCGGGCACGCGGGTCGTCCTGCTGGATCCGCGCGGCCGCCGGTTCACGCAGGCGGTCGCGGCCGAGCTGACGGGCGTGCCCCACGTCGTCCTCCTCGCCGGACGGTACGAGGGTGTCGACGAGCGCGTGGCGGCGGTGGCGGCCGACGAGACGCTGTCGATCGGCGACTACGTGCTGACCGGCGGCGAGCTTCCGGCGCTGGTCGTGACGGACGCGGTCGCCCGGCTCCTCCCGGGCGTGCTGGGCGGCGAGGGGGCGGCCGAGCGCGAGTCGTTCGTGGGCGGCCTCCTGGAGCCGCCGCAGTACACGCGGCCCGAGGTGTTCCGCGGCGTCCGGGTGCCGCGCGTGCTGCTCTCGGGCGACCACGCCCGGATCGCGCGGTGGCGGCGAGCCCACGCGCTCTGGCTGACGTGGCGGCGGCGGCCCGACCTGCTCGCAGAGGCCACGCTCGACGCCGAGGATCGTCGCTGGCTCGAGCGATTCGAGCGCGGGGAGGCGCCGGACGAGGCGGACACCGCACCGGCGGAAAGGAAGAGGGACCAGAGTCATGGACGCGATCCGAGTCGTTGAGGCCGTGCATCTGCGGAAAGACCGGCAGGGGTTCGACCCCGGCGACCAGGTCCGGGTGCACGTGAAGGTCGTCGAGGGCGAGAAGGAGCGTACGCAGGTCTTCGAGGGGACGGTCATCCGGAAGCGGGGTGACGGGGTCCGCGCCTCCTTCACGGTGCGGCGCATCTCCTACGGCGTGGGCGTCGAGCGCACCTTCCCCCTGCACTCGCCGCGGATCGAGCGGGTCGACGTGGTGCGCCGCGGGCGCGTCCGCCGGTCGAAGCTCTACTACCTGCGCGGCCTCGCCGGCAAGGCGGCGCGGCTCAAGGAGAAGCGCGCCGTGCCCATCCCGGCCAGCACCTCCGAGTAGCGCACGCGCCGGGCGTGCCGCCCGCGGCCGCGCCGTACCGCTACGAAGCCCACGCCTGGCGCGCCGGCCTCCTCCGGGTGGCCGGCGTGGACGAGGCCGGCCGAGGTCCCCTCGCCGGCCCGGTCGTGGCGGCGGCCGTGATCCTGCCGCGCGACCCCCGCCTCCGGGGCGTCTGCGACAGCAAGCTCCTGCCGCCCGAGCGGCGCGAAGCGCTCTTCGACGCCATCCGGATCCACGCGGTGGCCGTCGGCGTCGGCATGATCGACCCCGCGACCATCGACCGCGTCAACATCCTCGAGGCCACGCGCCTCGCCATGCGCGAGGCGCTGGGCGCGCTGGCGGTGCTGCCCGACCTCGTGATCACCGACTTCGTGGCCCTCCCCGCCCTGCCCTGCCCCCAGCGCAACCTCGTCGACGGCGACGCCCGCTGCGTCAGCGTCGCGGCCGCCTCCATCGTGGCGAAGGTCACGCGCGACCGCGTGATGCGCGAGGCGGACCACGCGTTCCCCGAGTACGGGTTCGCCCGCCACAAGGGCTACGCGACGCCCGAGCACCTCGCCGCGCTGGACCGCCACGGCCCCTGTCCGCTCCACCGGCGCTCGTTCGCGGGCGTGTGGCGCCAGGGCGAGCTGTTCGTGCTCGAGGCCGAGGACTGACGCCGCGGCGTCTCCGATCCGGGACATTTCGCGGCGAGCCGGCCGGCGGTATACCCGCGTCATGGCCGACGAGCGCCACGCCCGGGGCCGGAGCGCGGAGGAGGCGGCCGTCCGGCACCTCGAGCGGGCCGGCCTGCCCGTCGTCGCGCGGAACGTCCGCTTCGCCGAGGGCGAGATCGACGTCGTCTGCCGCGACGGCGAGACCGTGGTCTTCGTGGAGGTGAAGGCGCGGCGGGCCGGGTGGGACGACGCGCCGGCCGCCGCCGTCTCCTGGCGCAAGCGCCGGCGCCTGGTGCGCCTGGCCCAGCACTACCTCAAGTGGCGCCGGCTGCACGAGGTCCGCTGCCGCTTCGACGTCGTGGCCGTGACCGTTGCCGGCGACGGCACGCTGGCCGTGCGTCACATCCCCCACGCCTTCGACGCGAGCGAGGCCTGACGGGCCGGACCTCTGCGCGCGCGGGTGTACAATCCGGGGCCCATGCCGATTCTGTGGGACGCGTACCGGAACGCCCTGCCCTCGATCGCCGCCGCCGTGGGCCGGACGCCGCTCGTGCGGCTCAACCGCGTGACGGCGGAGGTGACGCCGCCCGTCTACCTGAAGCTCGAGTGGTACGGCCCCTCGGGCAGCCTCAAGGACCGGATCTACCTGCACATGTTCGAGCGCGCGGAGGCGCGGGGCGACCTCACCGCCGGCATGCGCGTGCTCGAGTGCTCGACCGGCAACGCGGGCATCGCGTGCGCCTTCGTGGCCGCCGTCAAGGGCTACCCGTGCACGATCGTCATGCCGCAGGGCATGAGCGAGGAGCGCAAGAAGCTCATGCGCGCGTACGGGACGGACCTCGTCTTCACGCCGGGCGGCGAGAGCGACGTGGACCTGTCGCTCGCGCGCCTCGAGGAGATCCGGGCCGGCGACCCCGCCGGCTACTGGGTGCCGGGCCAGTTCGTCAACGCCGACAACGTGGAGGCGCACTTCCGGACCACCGGGCCCGAGGTGTGGGAGCAGACGGGCGGCGTGCTCGGCGCCTTCGTCGACGCCCAGGGCAGCGGGGGGACGCTGACCGGGGTCGGCCGGTACCTCCGCGAGCGCGATCCGCGCGTGCGCCTGTACGCGGTGGAGCCGGAGGAGTGCGCGCTGCTCGCGCGCCGGGAGTGGGGGCCGCACGGCATCGAGGGGATCGGCGACGGCTTCATCCCCGAGAACCTGGACGTCGCCCTCCTGAGCGGCGTCATCACGACCACGACCGCCGAGAGCGTGACGATGGCGCGCCGGCTGGCCGCCGAGGAGGGCATCTTCTGCGGCATCTCCACCGGGTGCAACGTGGCCGCTGCCCTGAAGCTCGCCCGGCGCCGCCCCGAGCTGCCCGCGATCGTGACCATGGCGAACGACACCGGGCAGCGCTACTTCACGACCGCCCTCTGCGGCGAGACCAAGCACGTCGATGTGCCCGAGCGGCCTCACCCCATGGACGACCGGACCCGGCGCCAGCTGGACCGCTACCAGGCGGCCTGGGAGGTGCTGGCCTGAACCCGGCCGAGTACGACTTCGTCGCCGCCCGGCGCCGGCTGGAGGCCAAGGCGAAGTCCGCCGGCGAGAAGCTCACGACGCTGGCGGACGCGGCGGCGCGCGTGCGGGACGGCGACCACGTCGCGATCGGCGGCTGCCTCTTCTCGCGCACACCGATGGCGCTGGTCCGGGAGCTGCTCCGCGCGCGGCGCACGCGCCTGACCCTCTCCCGCAACCTCATGTGCACCGAGGGCGAGCTCATGATGGTCGCGGGCGCCGTCGAGCGGGTGGTGACGGCCTGGATGTCGATCGGGCTGCCCTGGGGCGTGTCGCGGGTCATGCGCCACCACGTGGAGTCGGGAGCGGTCGCGCTGGAGGAGTGGAGTCACCTGGCCCTCGGGCTGCGCTTCCGCGCCGCCGCCATGGGCGTGCCGTTCCTGCCCACCCTGACCATGCTCGGCTCCGACCTGATGGCCGTGGCCGGCACGAAGACGGTGCAGGACCCCTATACCGGCGAGACGCTGGCCGCGGTGCCTGCCCTCTTCCCCGACGTCGCCCTCCTGCACGTCCACCGCGCCGACCGGTTCGGCAACTGCCAGATCGACGGCTACCCGCACATGGACGCCGACGTGGCGCGGGCGGCGCACACCGTGCTCGTCACCACCGAGACCCTCGTGCCCGAGGAGGAGATCCGCGGCCACGGCGATCGCACGGTGATCCCGGGCTTCCTGGTCGACGCGCTGGTCCTCACCCCCTTCGGCGCCGTCCCGCACGAGTGCTACGGCCTCTACGAGGCCGACTTCGACCACTTCGCCGAGTACACCGCCGCCATCGATCGCGACGGCATGGCGGCCGTGCGCGCGTACCTCGCCCGCTACGTCGACGGCCCGCCCACCCACGCCGACTACCTGGCGCTCTTCGGCGGCGAGCGGCTGGCCCTCCAGCAGGCGCGCGCGCGGGAGCTGACGGGATGAGCGTCACCCCGGCCGAGCTGCTCGCGGTCATGGGCTCGCGCCAGCTGCGCGACGACACCACCGTCTTCGCCGGCGTCGGCGTGCCGCTCCTGGCCGCCGTCCTCGCCCAGCAGCGCCACGCGCCGCGGCTCACCATGGTGATCGAGGGGGGCATCGTCGGGCCCCGCATCGAACCGGGCCGGCTCCCCGTCTCCACCAACGAGATGCGGGCCGGCCGCCGGGCGCAGATGCTGCCCGGCATCACCGACACCTTCCTCCTCGCCCAGCGAGGCTTCCTGGACTACGGCTTCATGGGAGGCGCCCAGATCGACCGGCACGGCAACGTGAACACGAGCGTCGTGGGCCCGGACTACTGGAACCCCAAGGTGCGGCTGCCGGGCACCGGGGGCGCCAACGACATCGCCTCGCTGTGCCGCGAGGTGATCATCCTGACGCCTCACGAGCGGCGCCGCTTCGTGGACCGCGTCGACTTCGTCACCAGTCCCGCCTGGCTCGACGGGGGCGACCACCGGCGGCGCGCCGGCCTGCTCTTCGGCGGCGTCTCGCGCGTCGTCACCACGCTCGGCGTCTTCGGCTTCCGTCCCGACGACCGGCGCATGCGCCTGGAGGCCGTCCATCCCGGGGTGACGCGCGAGCAGGTCCGCGCCGAGACCGGCTTCGAGGTGCTCGAGGCGGCCGAGGTCGCGGTGACCGAGCCGCCGACGGCCGAGGAGCTGTCCCAGCTGCGCGCGCTCGACCCCGAGCGCCGGTTCCTGGGCTGACCGCCGATGCCCGTCACGATCGGTCTCGCGATCAAGAACTTCGTCGGGCCGGCCGAGACCCCCGACGTCGACGGCATCCTCGCCTACGCGGAGCGGGCGGAGGCGCTCGGCTTCGAGTCGCTGTGGGCCTGGGATCACGTGCTGCTCGGCGTGGAGCCGTCGTTCCCCATCCTGGACGCGATCGGGACGCTGACCGCGATCGCCGCCC
>JAICGY010000137.1 GCA_025922915.1 Candidatus Methylomirabilota bacterium
GGTTGTTGCCGGTGTTCATCGCCGCGAAGCCGACGGCGATCGAGGCCCCCAGGCACCACCAGCCGTCGCGGGTCGGCCGGATCGTGCGCCGCGGCTTCAGCCCGGCGAGCAGCCGATGGACCGTCACCGCGGCACGGGCACGGTGTCGACGAGCGCGCGGACCGCGTCATCGGCGCCGCGCTCGCCGCCTGCGCGCGGCAGGATGCGGTGCGCGAGCGCCGGCAGGGCGAGCGCCTTGAGGTCGTCGGGCACGACGTAGTCCCGCCCGTCGACGAGCGCGCGTGCGCGCGCCGCCCGCAGCAGGGCCAGCGCGCCGCGCGGGCTCACGCCGAGGCGGAGGAGCGGCGAGGTGCGGGTGGCGGCGACGACCGCGAGCAGGTAGTCGAGCACGAGGTCGTCGGCGCGGACGGCGTCCGCCGCGTCCTGCAGGGCGAGGACGGCGCCGGCGGAGAGCACGGGCTCGAGGGCGTCCACGGCGGCGGCGCCGGTCCCGCGGAGGATCCGCCGCTCGTCCTCGGCGGCGGGGTAGCCGATGCGCACGCGCAGGAGGAAGCGGTCGAGCTGGGACTCGGGCAGCGCGTGCGTTCCCTCGTACTCGAACGGGTTCTGCGTCGCCAGCACCATGAAGGGCCGGGGCAGCGGGTAGGTCGAGTGATCGAGCGACACCTGCGCCTCGTTCATCGCCTCGAGGAGGCTCGACTGCGTCTTCGGCGTCGTCCGGTTGATCTCGTCGGCGAGGACGATGTTGGTGAAGAGCGGCCCCGGCCTGAACACGAACTCCCCGCTCGCGGGCTGGTAGACGGAGACGCCCAGGATGTCGGACGGCAGCATGTCCGACGTGAACTGGATCCGCTGGAAGCCGGCGCCGATGGAGCGCGCGAGGGCGGCCGCCAGCGTGGTCTTGCCGACGCCCGGCACGTCCTCGATGAGCAGGTGGCCGCGGGCGAGCAGGCCGACGACCGCCAGCCGGACCACCTCCGGCTTGCCCACCAGCACCCGCCCGACGTTGGCCTCGAGCCGCCGCACCTCGTCGAGCGAGCGCGTCATGCCATCGATCTTACTGCACGGCCCCCGTTCCCCGGGCGAGCTCACTGGCCCGGATCGGCAGGGTCCTGACCGGGATCCCGAGCGGCGCCACCGCATCGGCGACCGCGTTGCCGACGGCCGCCGGGGCGCCGATCGTGCCGCCCTCGCCCATGCCCTTGAAGCCGCCGGGCATGCGGGGCGACGGCGTCTCCAGGTGCCCGATCTCGAGGAGGACGAGATCCCCGGCCCGGGGGAGCGCGTACTCCATGAGCGTGCCCGTGAGCAGCTGCCCGTCCGCGTCGTACGCGAGCCGCTCGAGCAAGGCCTCGCCCACGCCCTGGGCGACCGCCCCGTGCACCTGGCCCTCGACGATCGCGGGATTGATCACCGGACCGCAGTCCTCGACGACGACGTAGCGCCGCAGGGCGACGCGTCCCGTGTCGCGATCCACCTCCACCACCGCGACGTGGACGGCGCCGGAGAAGGTCGGCCCGGGGGGGTCGAACGACACCGTGGCCTGCAGGCCGGGCTCGAGCCCGGCGGGGAGGCCGCCGAGCGGCGGGCTGTGCGCGGCGCGCGCGATCTCGGCCCAGCCCACGACGCGGTCGGGGAAGCCGCGCACGTGGGCGCGTCCGGCCTCGAGCACGACGTCGGCCGGATCCGCCTCGAGCAGCCGCGCGGCCAGCCGCGCGGCCTTGGCCCGGACCGCCGTCGCCGCCGCCCCCGCGCTGCCGCTGATCGACACGGCCCCGCGGCTGCCGAAGGTGCCGCTGCCGACCGGCGCCGACGCCGTGTCGACCGGCACCACGCGCACCTGCTCGAGGGCGACGCCGAGCCGGTCGGCCACGAGCTGGGCGAGCGTCGTCGCGTGCCCCTGCCCCTGCGAGGGGAAGCTCGTGGCGCACCGGACGCCGCCGTCCGGGTCGACGGTGATCGTGGCCGCTTCCACGCCCGGCACGTCCTCCATGCCCCGCCGGCGGAACACCTCGGCGCCCATGCCCGTGTACTCCGTGTAGCAGGCGACGCCGATGCCGACGAGCCGGCCGCTCGCCCGCGCCGCCGCCTGCGCGCGCCGCAGGTCGGCGTAGCCGGCGAGCGCGAGCGCCTGGTCGAGCGCCGCGGGATAGTCGGCGCTGTCGTAGGTCAGGCCGCTCGCCGAGGTGTACGGGTAGGCGCCAGCCTCGAGCAGGTTGCGGCGCCGCACCTCCACCGGGTCGACGCCCGCCGCCGCGCCGACCAGGTCGAGCATCCGCTCCATGGCGAACGCGCCCATCGTCATCCCGACGCCCCGGGAGGCGCCGAGCGGCGGCTTGTGCGTGGCGAGCGCCAGCGCCTCGTAGGCGTACGCGGCGATCCGGTACGGCCCGGGCAGGATCGCCGCCGTGCCGAGCGGCTCCAGGGCGCCGGTGAGCGGGTACACGTGGTAGGCGCCGGCGTCCGACAGCGCCCGCGCCCGGAGGGCGCGCAGCCGGCCGTCCGCGTCGGCCGCGACCTCGACCTCCAGCCGCTGCGCGCGCGCCTGGGACGCCGCGGCCAGGTGCTCGCGGCGCTCCTCGATCCACCGCACCGGGCGCCCGAGCCGGCGGGCGAGCGCGGCGACCACCAGGTCCTCGGGGAAGACGTGCATCTTCACCCCGAACCCGCCGCCCACGTCGGGCGCGAGGACCCGCACGCGGCTCTCCGGCAGCCCGAGGGCCGCGGCCAGGGCCGTGCGCAGGATGTACGGCGTCTGCGTGGAGGCCCAGACCGTGAGAGCCTCGCCGTCCCAGTCGGCCAGCACGCCGCGCGGCTCGAGCGGCGAGGCCGCGCACCGCTCGTGCACGAACGTCTCGCGCAGGACGATGGGCGCCTGCGCGAACAGACCGTCGACGTCGCCGTGGCACCACCGCCGCCGGAAGAGCACGGCGCGGGCGGCCAGCGCGCCCTCCACGGAGGTCACGGCGGGCCGCGGCTCGTACGCGACCCGGACCGCCTCGCGGGCATCGGCGGCGAGGTACGGCGTCTCGGCCACGACGGCCGCCACCGCCTCGCCGCAGAAGCGCGCGACGCCGTCGGCCAGCGGTGGCCACGCGCTGGGGGTGAACCCGTCGCCGGCCAGCCGCGGCGCGAGCGGCCGGACGAGCGCGCGCAGGTCGTCGGCGGTGACGACGGCGACCACGCCGCAAAGAGCGCGCGCCTCCGCCGCGTCGACGGCGGCGATCGCGGCGTGGGCGTGCACGCTGCGCACGAACGCCACGCTCAGCATGCGGGGCAGGACCACGTCGGCCAGGTAGCGCCCGTGCCCCTGCAGCAGCCGCGGGTCCTCCACGCGGCGCACCCGCGTGCCCGTGTACCGGACGGCCGGCGCCTGGCTCGTGCGCTCCCCGGTCACGCGCGTGCCTCGCGCCGCGTCCGTACCCGCCACTCGAACGCTGCGTCGCCGTGGTCCAGGCGGCGCGCGACGACCAGCGCCAGCCGGCGGTTGTGAACGGCGAGCGCGCCCTCCCAGAGCCCGTTCCACGCCTCGAACGCCGCCGGGTGGAGCGGCGCGATCCCGCGCATGAGGCGCCAGCCCGCCTGCTCCACGACGACGTCGTTCCCGTCCCGCCGCCACGCCGCGTGATCGCCCTGGGCCGTCGCCATGGCGACCAGGTAGCGGGCGAAGTCCTCGGGCCCGTCGCCGGTCACCCCGAGCATGGCCGCCGTCTCGGCATAGTGCTGCATCCCGATCTGCACGGCCGCCGCGCCGCCGAGCGCGCGGGCCTCGGCCGGCCCGAACGACACGACGAGCTCGGCGAGCGCGGTCCGGACGTAGTCCATGGCGTAGTTGCGCCTGATCTTGGCGAGCCGCTCCGGCGGCCAGTCCGCGCCCTCGACCCGCGGCGCGCGCGCGGGATCGAAGTCCGGCCCCACCTCGCCCGGCGCGAAGCGGACCCGCTCCTCCGGCGCCAGCGCCCGCTCGTGCTCCAGGTAGTAGCCCTCGAGCCCGGGCTGGCCGTCCGTCGTCTGGCTCGTGCAGACGAAGCCCAGCCGCGGGTTGCCGAGACTGACGCCGTTGTGGCCGTGCCAGCCGTGCAGCATGGCGCGCGAGACCTCCGACGGCACGCCGCAGATCGTC
Source organism: Candidatus Methylomirabilota bacterium (assembly GCA_025922915.1). GTDB lineage: Bacteria > Methylomirabilota > Methylomirabilia > Rokubacteriales > CSP1-6 > JAICGY01. The sequence continues at coordinate 4,124 of JAICGY010000137.1, forward strand.
GCCCCCGGATAGATCCAGCGGGGCGGCACGTACCGCACCCAGGCCTTGCGATCGGACTCGTGGGCGTACTCGACCCGCACGCCTCCCAGGTGGTTGGACAGGTAGTGGTACTGCGCGCACGCGACGGCGTGCGGCAGGCGGTCCAGGCCCAGCAGGGCCAGACCGGGCAGGAACTTCTCGAGGTGCTGGCGGCGGAACATCCGGAAGACGAGCTCGGCGGCGTCGTGCCGGCCCCGGCGCAGCACGGTGGCCAGGATGAGGCCCGTGAGATACGCGTGGTAGACGACCTCGACCGCCCGGTAGCCGGGCGCCTGGAGCTGCGCGGCCATGGTCAGGCTCCCGGCCGGTGGAAGACGAGGCCGTCGAGGAGCTTGGGATAGAAGTGCGTGGACTTCTGCGGCAGCACCTCGCCGCCGTGCACAACCGCCTGCAGCTCCTCCGGCGTGGTCGGGGCGATGAGGAAGGCCGCCTGGTAGCGCCCCTCGCGCGCCCACCGCACGGCCTCCGCCTGGTCGGCCGTGTAGTCGACGTGCGTCTTCGCGTCCAGCATGTCGTCCGTGATGTCGAGCAGCGGGCGGAGGACGCCCGCGTGGAGGATGGACACGGCGAGCGACCGCCAGGCCCGCGAGGTGCCGGGCGGCCAGGGCAGCCGGCCGAAGGCCTCCTCGCGCAGGGAGAGCGTGGCGGCGTCCCCGCCGGCCACCACCGCCAGTCGTCGATTCGTGGGCCGGAAGCTCTCCGGCGCGTCGAGCGGCGCCACGTCGAACCACCGGCGCGCGCGCTCGAGCAGCCGGGGCAGGCTGAAGTCCTCCACGTGGTGCACCAGGCGGTGGTTGGGCAGGATCGTGAGGCCGGGGGCCTCGAGGGCGAAGAACGCCATCAGCTTGTCGTCCGCCTCCGGGTGGCGGCGCGCGTAGGCCACCGCGGTCTCGTAGCGGTGGTGGCCGTCCGCGATGATGCAGGTCGCGTTCGCCATCAGCGCTTCCGCCCGCACGATCGTCTCCGCGTCGGTGACGCGCCACAGGCGATGCTGCTCGCCCTGCAGGTCGCGCGCCTCCGCCACCGGATCGCCCACGGGCGCCGTCGCCCCGACCAGCGCCCCCTCGGGATCGCTCGTCAGCATGAAGATGAGCCCGACGTCGGCCCCCGTGGCCTCCAGGTGGCGCAGGCGGTCCTCCCGGGGGCCGCGGTGCGTGCGCTCGTGCGGACGCACGACGCCCTCGGCGTAGTCCGTGGCCTGCCCCAGGGCCACGAAGCCCGCGCGCGTCACCGTGTCGCCGCCGACCCGGTACGTCTGGTGGTAGGGGTAGATCGCGGGCCACTCCTCGCGATCCCAGATGCCGTCCTTCAGCCACCCCTCGAGCGTCCGCCGCGCCCCCGCGTAGCCGGCCGCCGCCTCCCCCGCCGCGACGGCGTCCCGGGGGGACGACACCCGGACGATGTTGTGCGGGCTCATCGCGTACAGCCGCTCCCGCAGCTCGGGCGAGATCTGGTCGTAGGGCGGCGCCACCACCTCGCTGACCTCGCGCACGCGCCCGATGCCGTACCGGTACCCGCGGAACGCGCGAACGCGCACGGCGTCAGGCCAGCGACGGGTCAGCGGGCGCCGGCCACCAGGTGGCCGGCCCCGGCGGCCGCGCGGGCCTCGAGGGTGCAGCGCACGCCATGGAGATGGGACGCCATCGCAACGCCGGCCGCCTGGGGGCGCCTCGCCGCGATCGCCTCCGCGATCCGGCGGTGGTCGGCGTCGACCTCGGCGCCTTCCCGCCCGCTCGCGGCCAGCCCCGGCGCCACGACCGCCGGCTCGAGCTCGAGGAGGACGCCCGTCAGCACCGCGTGCACGGGGTTCCGCGCGATCCCGGCGACGAGCCGGTGGAACGCGACGTCGATCGGCCGCAGGGCACGTCCGGTCGCGGTCGCCACGGCCCGGTCGTCCAGGTTGCGGTGCAGCGTCGCGACGTCGTCACGCGTGGCGCGCTCGGCGGCGAGCCCGGCGACCGCGGGCTCGATCGCGAGCCGCGCCTCGATGAGCTGCGCGAGCGACATCCGTCCGAGGCGGAAGAGCGTCTGGAGGTCGCGGACGACAGGCCCGTCGTCGGCCGCGCGCACGAAATAGCCGCCGGCCGACCCGTGGCGGACCTCGACGAGCCCGCGGTGCTCGAGCGCGCGCAGCGCCTCGCGCACGGCGACGCGGCTGGCGCCGACGTCGCGCGCGAGCTGCCGCTCGGGCGGCAGCTTGTCACCCCGCTCGAGGGCTCCGTCGTAGATCGCGCGCTCGAGGTGCGCGACGATCTGCTCGTAGACTCGCGGCACGCGCATCGCCGCCGGCATGGTGCGCGTCACTCTCGGCCGAAACGCGAGCGAAGTCAAGCCGGCGGCCGGGCGCGGAACGTCGCGACGTCGAGCGCGTAGCACACGGCCTCGATGCCCCACACGGTGACGAACCCGTCGTGGCGCATCCCGAGCTTCTCCATCACGCGCCGCGAGCGCAGGTTGTGGGGAAAGGCGAGCGCGATGATCCGGCGCAGACCGACGACGTCGAAGCCGTAGGCGAGCGCCGCGCTCGCCGCCTCGGTGGCGAGCCCGCGCCCCCATGTCGCGCGGGCGAGCGCGTACAGGACCTCGACCTCCCCCAGCTCGTCGACGGTGTTGAGCCCGCACTGGCCGACGAACGCCCCGCCGGGGCGCTCGCGCACGGCCCAGACGCCCCAGCCGTGGCGCGCCCAGTGCTCCACGAAGCGGGCGACGGTCTGGGCCGAGCGCGCCGCCACCTCTCCCCCGAGGAAGGGGCCGCCGCGAAGCATACGGGTCACGTGGGGGTCGGCGTACAATGCCTCGTGCGCTCCGGCATCCGCGACGGTGAACGGGCGAAGCTCCAGCCTCGGCGTCTCGACCGATCGGCCCCGGTGGGTAAGCACGTGGGCAGTCTACCCCGTCATTTTCGTGACTGCGGGTGTCCTCCGGTGGTCACGTCGCCCGCCCTCGCCGTGGCGGAACGTCGACGGCGCGAGGAGTTCCAGGTCTGGCGCGCCGGTTGCAGGGTCGCCAGGCCAGCATCGAACCGGTAGTCCCGACATCACAGGAGGGATTCCAATGCAGCGTGCGGTGAAGCCCTGGATGGTGGCTCCCATGGTGCTGCTCCTGGCCAGTGGCTGCGCGACCAAGAACTGGGTCAAGGAGCTGGTCGGGCAGCGCGAGGCGCAGATCGATCAGAAGGTCGGCCAGCAGGTCGGCGCCGTCGACCAGCGGGTCACGACCGTGGAGGGCCGGGTCGGCGAGGAGGGACAGCGGATCACGAGGATCGAGGGCCAGGTCGGCGACGCGACGACGCGTCTGGGCGGGGTCGAGGGATCGATCAAGGAGGTGGCCGAGGCCGCCCGCGACGCGCGCAGCCGCGCCGAGGCCGCGCAGACGAAGGTTGACGACGTCGACAGCCGGCTGACCCGGTTGTGGACCAACCGCCACAAGCACAACCTGGTGGACAGCGTCGACGTGCAGTTCGCGTTCAACCGGTGGGACCTGAGCGACGCCGCGCAGACGGCCCTGCTGCAGGTGATCAGGGAGCTGCAGGAGAACCCGAACCTCACCGTGCAGCTCGAGGGCTATGCGGACCCGCGCGGGCCGCGCGACTACAACGTCGTCCTCAGCCAGCGGCGCGTCGAGGCCGTGCGCCGCTACCTCGTCGAGAAGGGGACGGAGCTGCCGCGGATCCACCAGATCGGGCTGGGCCCGCTGCCCGTGGGCAACTCCCCCGCCGAGTACGCCAAGGCCCGGCGGGTCACGCTGAAGCTGCTGGTCGCCGCCGAGTAGTCCCTCGTCCGGCGCGGGGCCCGCCGCCGGTCCCCGCGCCGGGGGTTGCACCCGCCGTCCGCCCGCCGCCGCAGTCCAGACAGCTGCCGTCCCTTGACAGGTTCGCCGGGGCTCGGCTAAAGTGCCGCCACCTTTCGCGTCCCGACCTGCCGTCCGGTGGAGGCCGATGCTTCGAACCCGGAGTCGCACAGGCCGACGCGCCCGCGCGCGGCGAGCCGAGGAGGTGCCAGCATGAAACAGCGTCCCCTGATGGCCGTGGTGACACTGGCGGCGGTTCTCGCCGTCCTCGTCGCCGCGCCCGCCCCCCAGGCCCAGTCCCCGGTGACGCTCAAGCTGCAGGCGAGCTGGCCGGCGGCGCTCACGCTCTACGACAACTTCAAGATGTGGGCGGAGAAGGTCGAGAAGCTCTCGAACGGCCGGCTCAAGATCGAGACCCTCCCTGCCGGCGCGATCGTGCCCGCCTTCGAGGTCCTCGATGCCACGAACAAGAAGGTCATCGACGGGCACCACTCCTGGGCCGGCTACTGGCAGGGCAAGCACCCGGCCGGCATCCTGTTCACGGGCGGTCCGGGCGCGCAGGGCATGGACAAGATCGACCAGCTGGGCTGGCTGATGCACGGCGGCGGCCTCGAGCTCTACCAGACCTGGTACAAGGACGTGCTCAAGTACGACGTGGTGCCGATCCCGATCCTGCCCGCCGGCCCCCAGGCCTTCGGGTGGTTCAAGCGGCCGATCAAGAACCTCGCGGATTTCAAGGGGCTGAAGTGCCGGCAGACCGGCATCGCCGCCCAGGTCTACACCGAGATGGGCATGCGCGTCGTCAACATGCCGGGCGGCGAGATCATGCCGGCCGCCGAGCGCGGCGTCATCGACTGCGCGGAGTGGGTCGGCGGCGTCGAGGATCTCCGGTTCGGCTTCCAGACCATCTGGAAGTACCACTACACGCCGGGCATGCACGAGACGGTGACGATCGGCGAGCTGGTGCTCAACGGCGACACCTGGCGGAAGCTCTCGCCGGACCTCCAGGAGATCGTCAAGACCGCGGCGATGGACACCTTCGTCCGGTGGTGGACGCTCTGGCAGAAGCAGAACGCCGACGCCATCGAGGAGCTGCAGACCAAGCACAAGGTCCAGATCCTCAAGACCCCGGACGACATCCTGATCGAGTTCCTGAAGGCCTGGGACCGGATCGCAAAGCGCGAGTCCGAGAAGGACGCCTTCTTCAAGAAGGTCTTCGACGCGCAGCGGCAGTACGCCTCCAAGGTCGTGCCCGCCAAGCGGTTCATGTTCGCGCCGTACGCCTTCGCCGCGGACTACTACTGGCCGGTCAAGAAGTAGGGATCTCGAGACCGCTCCGCGGCCACGGAGGGGCTAGCGCTCGGCTAGCCCCTCCGTGTGTCCCCGACGAGGAGGAGCTCCGCGCATGACTGCACCGCCGGCCTGGGCGCTGCGCACCGTCAAGGTCATCGACACCGTCAGCGAGTGGTCGGGACGGCTCGTGGCGTGGCTGATCATCCCGCTCATGGTGGCTCTGAGCTACGAGGTCATCATGCGCTACGGCTTCGACGCGCCGACCAC
>JAICGY010000138.1 GCA_025922915.1 Candidatus Methylomirabilota bacterium
GCCATCATCAAGCCGTTCAAGCTCGAGGACGTGAAGGACGCGCTCACCGGGGCCGGCGTGATCGGCATGACCGTGTCCGAGGTGCGGGGGTTCGGCCGCCAGAAGGGCCACACGGAGCTTTACCGGGGTGGCGAGTACACCGTCGAGTTCCTGCCGAAGATGAAGGTCGAGGTGATCGTGCCCGACGGCCTGGCCGACAAGGTGGCGGCGCTCATCGTCGGCGCCGCGAAGACGGGCAGCATCGGGGACGGCAAGGTGTTCGTGGCCCCCCTCGACGACGCGATCCGCATCCGGACGGGCGAGCACGGCGAGGGCGCGCTCTGAGCGCCCGCCGCACAGGGGAGACAGACCGATGATCGGACAGAGGGGGAGGGCGCTGCAGTGCGCGATCGCACTGCTCGCGCTCGGCGTGGTGGCGGGCGGCGCGGGGACGGTGCAGGCCCAGGACAGGGGACCGAACACCGGGCGGATCGCGCTCAGCGCCGGCGTGGACTGGACGACCGACTACTACTTCCGCGGCATCCTGCAGGAGAACCAGGACTGGATCGTCCAGCCGTACGGGGACCTGACGTTCCGGCTCTGGGACGGCGTGCCGGCCTTCGGCAACCTGGGGCTGACGATCGGCACCTGGAACAGCCTGCACGGCGGGCCGACCGGGGTCGACGGCAACAGCACCGACCCGGACCTCTGGTACGAGTCGGACTTCTACGCGAAGGTCGGCTGGACGATGTTCGAGGACGTGACCTCCGCCGTCATCTACACGGCTTACATGAGCCCCAACGACCGGTTCGACACGGTCCAGGAGCTCGCATTCAGTCTGGGCTACAACGACGGCAAGCTGCTCGGTCCCTTCGCCCTCAACCCGAGCGCGCTCGTCGCCTTCGAGCTGGAGGGGCAGGCGGACGGCGGCGACAGCCGGGGCGTGTATCTCCAGCTCGGGGTGGCGCCTGGCTACACCTTCAATGCCGGCGGGACGTACCCCGTCACGCTGAGCGTCCCGCTCGTGGTCGGGCTGAGCCTCAGCGAGTACTACGAGTTCGCCACGGGCGACGACGACACCTTCGGCTACGTCCAGGGCGGCGTGGGCGTCGCCGTGCCGCTCGCCTTCATCCCGGCCTCGTTCGGCGCCTGGACCATCAAGGCCGCCGTGAACGTGCTGCACCTCGGCGACAATCTCGAGGCCGTCAACAACGGGGACCGGACGGAGGTGATCGGCACCCTCGGTCTCGCCCTGACCTACTGAGCCGGAGCGCGACGGTGGCGGGCACGACCGCACGCAGCATGTGGCCGCCCGGCGAGGGCGCGCCCGCGCTCGAGGCGTGGGCCCGCAGCGCGAGCGAGGCGGTGCCCGCCATCGTCGCCGCGCTCCGGGAGGCCGGCACGCGGCGGATCCATCGCGACGTGCTCGGCCTCGTGGAGCGGCCGCTGCTGGCCCACGCCCTCGCGCTCACCGGCGGCAACCAGCTCCACGCCGCGCGGCTGCTCGGGCTCAACCGCAACACGCTGCGCAAGCGCTGCCGCGACCTCGGCCTCGCTGCCACCTCCCGCCCACGCCGGCGCCCCACGGTGTCGACGAGCGCCTGAGGCTCGCGCCGGCACGGGCCGCTGGCACCGTCGTTGCTGAGTTCTCTCGCATGCGCAACGTGACCCGGGACGAGATGGTCGCCCGGCGGGTGCTTCAGGGAGCACGGACGATCGCCGCCCTGGGGCTCACCACGCGCGGGCGCGCCGCCGGTGTCACGGCCGTGAAGTACCTGGCGCAGGCGGGGTTCGACGTGATTCCGATCGTGGCCGGGCCGTCGGACTTCCTCGGGCTGCGCGCATACGATCGGCTGGATGCCGTCCCCGGGGGCATCGACGTGGTGCTGGCCTTCGGGCCGGCCGCCCGGGCGGTGGAGATCATCGACGCCGCGGCCGCGATCGGGGCGGAGGCCGTCTGGCTCGCGCCGGGCGCCGCCAGCCGCGCGGCCGACGCGCGGGCCGACGAGCGCGGCATCGCCCTCGTCCGCGATCTCGACATCGCCGAGGTCCACCGCACGACCCTTCGCCGTGCCGGCCAGCCCTCGGTGCGGGCGCCGGGCCGGGGCAAGCGCGCCCGGCGCGGGCGCGCGGCGCCGCCGCCCCGCGGCGGCTACGCCGAGGCGGGCGGGGGCGGGCGCAAGGGCGGAGGCGGCGGCCGGGCCGCCCTCGACGAGAAGAAGATGCGCGGCGCCCGGCGCCGGCGCCGCGCCGCCTGACCCGCCCGCGCCGTCCGCCCGCCCCTCGCATTGACGCCGGGAGCGGCTTGCTGGTATCCGTGTCGTCGTGACTCTGCCCCTCCGCGTGCTGGTGGCCAAGGTCGGCCTCGACGGGCACGACCGTGGCGTCAAGGTGGTCGCCCGCGCGCGTCGCGACGCCGGCATGGACGTCATCTACACGGGCTTGCACCGCACGCCGGAGGAGGTGGTGGCCGCCGCGGTGCAGGAGGACGTGGACGTCGTGGGCGTCAGCATCCTCTCCGGCGCCCACATGACGCTGATCCCGCGGCTCGCCGCACTCCTGCGCGAGGCCGACGCGGACGCCGCGCTCGTGGTGGGCGGCGTGATTCCCGACGAGGACATCCCGGCGCTGAAGGCGGCCGGCGCCGCCGACGTGGTGCTGCAGGACGCGCCGCCCGACGAGGTCGTCCGGCGCGTGCGCGACGCCGCGCCCCAGCGCGCGCGATGACGACGTCCGCCGAGACCTGGCCGCCCCGGTACGACCCCGCGTACCGCCCGGCCGCGGACGCCGAGCACTGGGCACCGGCGCTCGAGTGCATGGACCCGGCGGCGCGCGAGCGGGTCATCCTCGCGCGGCTCCGGGCCCAGGTGCGCTGGGCGTGGGAGCGCAGCCCGTTCTATCGCCGCCGGTGGACGCAGGCCGGCGTGTCGCCGGACACGCTCGAGAGCCTGGCCGACCTCCGGCGCTTCCCGGTGGTCCGCAAGGAGGACTTGCGAGCGGCCCAGGCGGCGGCGCCGCCCTTCGGCGACTACCTCTGCATCGAGCCCCACGAGGTGGCGCGCATCCACGGCACGAGCGGCACCACGGGGCGGCCCACGGTCTTCGGCGTCAGGCGCGACGACTGGGAGCGCATCGGCGAGGCGCACGCCCGCATCCTGTGGGGCGCGGGCGTCCGTCCCGGGGACACCGTGCTCATCGCGTCGTTCTTCAGCCTCTACCTCGGCTCGTGGGGGGCGCTGAAGGGCTGTGAGCGGCTCGGGGCGACGGCCTTCCCGTTCGGAGCGGGCGTGCCGGGGCAGACGCTGATGGCGGTGCAGTGGGCGCGCGACCTCCGGCCGAGCGGGTTCTACGGCACGCCGTCCTACGCGCTCCATCTCGCGGAGACGGCGCGCCGCGAGGGCGTCGATCCGCACGACCTGGGCTTCCGGATCCTGTTCTTCTCCGGCGAGCCCGGGGCCGGCATCCCGGCCACCAAGCGGCTGATCGAGGAGACCTTCGGCGGCATCTGCGTCGACATGGGCAGCATGGCCGAGATGACGCCCTGGATGACGAACGGCGAGTGCCGCTTCCGGACCGGCATGCACCTCTGGCAGGACATCGTGTACACCGAGGTGTGCGACCCCGAGACCTGGCAGCCCCTGCCGTACGGCGCCGAGGGCACGCCCGTCTACACGCACCTCGAGCGCACGTCCCAGCCCATGATCCGCCTCGTGTCGGGCGATCTCGCCCGCTGGACGGACGCGCCGTGCCCGTGCGGCCGCACGTATCCCCGCCTGCCGGACGGCCTCTACGGCCGGATCGACGACATGCTGATCGTGCGGGGCGAGAACATCTACCCGAGCGCCATCGAGGACGTGCTGCGCGCCTGCGAGGGGTTCGGCGGCGAGTTCCGCGTGGTCGTCTCGCGCAAGGAGACGATGGACGAGCTGCTCGTGCAGGCCGAGCACGCGGCCGGGCTCGCCGACCCGGCCGCGCAGACGCGGCTGGCCGCCCGCATGAAGGAGCGGCTGCGCGCGCGCCTGGGCGTCACGCCGATCGTCGAGCTCCTGGCCGAGGGCACGCTCCCGCGGACGGAGTTCAAGGCCCGGCGCGTGATCGACGACCGCGACCTGTACCACCGGGGTCTGGACGGCGGCGCGCGCCGGCCGACCACCTGATCGACCGAGAGGGGGGCACCGATGTTCGACCCCGACGAGATCGAGCGCATCCGCCAGGCGCGCGAGGCGTGGGAGGCGAGCGAGCTGCGCGAGTTCCTGGCCCGCCAGCCGGAGGCGCGCACCGAGTTCCGCACCGGCTCGGGGCTGCCCGTGCAGCGCGTGTACACGCCGGCGGACGTGGCGGGTACGCCGTTCGACGCGATCGGCCTGCCCGGGCAGTACCCGTTCACGCGCGGCCCGTACCCCACGATGTACCGCGGCCGGCTGTGGACGATGCGCCAGATCGCCGGATACGGGACTGGCGAGGACACCAATCGCCGCTTCCGCTACCTGATCGAGCAGGGGCAGACCGGCCTCTCGGTCGACTTCGACATGCCGACCCTGATGGGCTACGACTCCGACGACCCCCGGGCGCTCGGCGAGGTGGGCCGGGAGGGGGTGGCCGTCGACACGCTGGACGACATGGAGGCCCTGTTCGCCGGCGTGGACCTCGAGCGCATCTCGGTGTCGATGACGATCAACCCGACGGCGTGGATCCTGCTCGCCATGTACGTCGCGCTCGCGCGCCGGCGCGGGCTCGACCTCGATCGGCTGTCGGGGACCGTGCAGGCCGACATCCTCAAGGAGTACGTGGCGCAGAAGGAGTGGATCTTCCCCATCCGGCCCTCGATGCGGCTGATGCGCGACATGATCGTGTTCTGCGCCGACCACATGGCCCGCTACAACCCGATCAACATCTCCGGCTACCACATCTCCGAGGCCGGCGCGACCAGCGTGCAGGAGGTCGCGTTCACGATGGCCAACGGCATCGCGTACGTCGAGGAGGTCACCCGCAGCGGTGTGCCCGTCGATCGCTTCGCGCCCCGGCTGGCCTTCTACTTCGTGGCGCAGGCCGACTTCTTCGAGGAGGTCGCGAAGTTCCGGGCCGCCCGGCGCATCTGGGCCCGGATCATGAAGGAGCGGTTCGGCGCGACGAGGCCGGAGTCGATGCGGCTGCGGTTCCACTGCCAGACGGCGGCGGCCACGCTGACCAAGGCGCAGCCGCTGAACAACGTCGTCCGCACCGCCCTCCAGGCGCTGTCCGCCGTGCTCGGCGGCGCGCAGTCGCTGCACACCAACGGGCTGGACGAGGCCTACGCCATCCCCTCGGAGCTGGCCATGAAGGTCGCGCTCCGGACCCAGCAGATCATCGCCGACGAGACCCGCGTGACGAGCGTCGTCGACCCCCTGGGCGGTTCCTGGTACGTCGAGGCGCTCACCAGCGACGTCGAGCGCGAGGTCCTGGCCATCCTCGCCCGCGTCGACGCGATGGGCGGGACCATCCGCGCCATCGAGGAGGGCTGGTTCCAGCGGGAGATCGCCGAGTCGGCCTACCAGTTCGCCCGGCGCAAGGCGGCGGGCGAGCAGGTGGTGATCGGCGTGAACCGGCACGTCGAGCCGCCGGAGCCTTCCCCGGTGGAGATCCACCGCGTCGACCCCGAGGTGGAGGCCCGGCAGGTGGCCCGTGTCCAGGCGGTCCGCCGCCGGCGCGACGGCGCGCGGGTCGAGGCCCTCCTGGAGCGCCTGGTGGCCGTCGCGCGGGACCCCGCGGCCAATCTCCTGCCGGTGACCATCGAGTGCGTCGAGGCCGGGGCGACCCTTGGGGAGGTCGTCGCCCGCCTACGCGACCTGTGGGGGTCGTACGTGGAGCGCCCCGTGTTCTGAGCCGCCCCCGGGCCCGGGCAGAAGCCCGTGTCAGCCTGGCCGGGCCCTCTGCTAGACTGGTCGGGCAGCCACTTCGGCTGCGCATCGCGTCACCCCGGTCCCGGAGGCATGGCAGTCCAGGATTCCGTCCTCACCCTGCAGGAACGGCTCGCCAACGAGCAGCGGCTGGTCCAGCTCATCGACCGCGTTCACGGCGCCAAGACCTTCGACTCGATCTTCCTCGATCTCCAGGCCGAGATCCTCGCCTTCCTCGACGCCGAGCGGCTGACGCTGTACGCCATCGACCCCGATCGGAAGGAGCTCTACTCGCGCTTCCTCGCCCTGGACTCCGTGAAGGAGATCCGGGTGCCGATGAGCCACAAGTCGATCGCGGGCTTCGTGGCCCTGACCCGCCAGACCGTCAACGTCGCCAACGTCTACGATGCGGCCGAGCTGGCGAAGATCTCGCCCCAGCTGGGGTTCGACGCCTCGTGGGACAAGCGGACGGGCTTCCGGACCGCGCAGGTCCTGGCGATGCCCATTCCCCACGAGACGCGGGTGCTGGGCGTCATCCAGCTGCTGAACAAGAAGCGCGGCGGCCGCTTCACCCGGGACGACGAGAGCAGCGTGGCGCGCATCGCCAAGACCCTGGGGATCGCCTTCCACAACCAGGCCCAACTCGGGGCCCAGCGGCGCGGCACCAAGTTCGACTACCTGATGGCGCAGGGGCTCATCGCGCCCGAGGAGATCAGCCAGGCCGTCAGCCAGTCACGGAAGCGGCACGTGGACGTGGAGTCGGTGCTCCTCGAGCAGTTCAACGTGCCGAAGGGCGAGCTCGGCCAGTCGCTGAGCGCCTTCTACCGGGTGCCCTTCGTCGAGTACGACCCGCGCATCATCCCGCCGCCCGAGCTGATGAAGGATCTCAAGATCGAGTTCCTCAAGCGGAACTGCTGGCTCCCGCTGCGGCACGACGACGACGGCGGCGTCGTCGTCCTGATCGACAATCCGCAGGACCTGCAGCGGGTGGACGGCATCCACCAGCTCCTGCGGGGCCGGGTCGTGAAGCTGGCCGTCGGCCTGCGGGCCGACATCCAGCAGTTCCTGACCGCGGCCAGCGGCGAGGCCCAGTCGCGCGAGAGCATCGGCAACATCCTCTCGGACCTGGGCAACGAGACCTCGTTCGAGCGCGAGGAGTTCAGCAGCGGCGAGCTGGACGAGAACGACAGCGCCGTCATCCGGCTCGCCAACCAGATCATCATCGACTCGTACCGGGCGCGCGCGTCGGACATCCACGTCGAGCCCTACGGCACCCAGCGCGACACCACGATCCGGCTGCGGGTGGACGGCCATTGCCGCGAGTACCAGCGCATTCCGGGCGCCTTCCGGCGCGCGCTGGCGGCCCGCCTCAAGATCATGGCGCAGCTCGACATCGCGGAGCGGCGCAAGCCGCAGGACGGCAAGATCCGGTTCCGGCTCCCCGAGGGCCGGGACATCGAGCTCCGCGTGGCCACCGTGCCCACGGCCGGCGGCAACGAGGACGTCGTCATGCGGATCCTCTCTGCGAGCGAGCCCATCTCGATCGACAAGCTCGGCATGACCGAGCGCAACCTGCAGGAGGTGAAGAGCGCCGCCGAGAAGCCGTACGGCCTGATCCTCTGCGTGGGGCCGACGGGCTCGGGCAAGACGACCACCCTGCACTCGATCCTGGGCCACATCAACAAGCCAGAGCGCAAGATCTGGACGGCGGAGGACCCGGTCGAGATCACGCAGTACGGGCTGCGCCAGGTGCAGGTGCTGCCGAAGATCGGGTTCACGTTCGCCGCCGCCATGCGCGCCTTCCTGCGGGCCGACCCCGACGTGATCATGGTCGGCGAGATGCGCGACGAGGAGACGGCCTCCACGGGCATCGAGGCCTCGCTCACGGGTCACCTCGTGCTCTCCACGCTGCACACGAACAGCGCGGTCGAGACGGTCATCCGACTCCTCGACATGGGGCTCGACCCCTTCAACTTCTCCGACGCGCTGCTCATCGTGCTCGCCCAGCGGCTCGTGCGCCGGATCTGCACCGACTGCAAGGAGGAGTATCACCCGGAGCCCGAGGAGTACGAGGAGCTCGCCCTCGCCTACGGCGCCGCCGAGTGGGAGGGGCTCGGCATCAAGTACGACGAGGACCTGGCCCTGTGGCGCGGCAAGGGCTGCGTGCAGTGCAACAACTCGGGCTACCGCGGGCGCGCCGCCATCCACGAGCTGCTCGTCGCCACCGATCCTCTCAAGCGCCTCATCTCGTCCAAGGCGCGCGTGGCCGAGATGCTGGAGGTGGCGAAGAGCGAGGGGATGACGACGCTCCTGCAGGACGGCGTCATGAAGGTGCTGGACGGGTTGACGGACCTCAAGCAGGTCAAAGCCGTCGCGATCAAGTAGCAGCGGGGGGCGTCGAGGCCCGCTACCCGCCCGGCCGGCCGCTCCTCGTCGCGCGAGCATCGACCATCGAACCGCAGTCTTCCGGGGTCCACCAACCTGCTTGGCACGCTGCGCTGCGCGGCGAACTGGGAGGGGTTCAGCCGGCCGGCGGTGGCGTCCGTGCTCGTCCTGCCGCGCCCGCGCTCGCGCCCCGCGCCGAGCTGCTCTAGCCGGGAACGGCCCGGTCCACCGCCGCCTTCCAGCACTGGCGATGGACGCGCACGCCGTCCAGGCGCTGCCGGCCGCGGCCCGGCTCGATGGGCTTCCGGCAGACCGGACAGACCTCCTGCGCGAGTCGGTTGCGAGGCTGGCGGGTCTTGCGCTGCGTGGCCATGCTCCGGACCGATTGCACGTGCCACGCCACCCAGTCGCCGCGCCCGCGTGCTACAGGTCGCGCGGCTTCACGTTCCGGAACGACGCGTAGAGGAGGAGGTCGTAGACGATCTTCAGCGCGCCGCCCAGGACGAAGGGCGCGCTCAGCGCGACCGCCTGCATGACCCAGCCGGTCACCGCCGGGGACACCGCCTGGGCCACCGTGCGCGCGAGGTTCGTGACGCTGGCGGCGGCCTCGCGCTCGTGGTCCTCGACCACGGCCATGACGTAGGCCTGACGGGTCGGCACGTCGATCTGGGAGAGCAGCTGGCGGGCCAGGAGCAGCGCGACGGCGATGCCGGCCACCGGGGCCAGAGCGATGGCGATCAGGAAGACGTTCGAGATCAGGTGGGAGACGACCATGGTCGGCAGCAGGCCGAAGCGCCGCGCGGCCGGCGCGGCCGCCAGCAGCGAGGTTGCGGTGACCAGCTGTGCGGCGAAGAAGACCTGGCCCAGCGCTTCCAGGCCGAGCCCGAAGCGCGTGTGGAGGAAGTAGGCCACCAGCGACTGGAGGACGAAGCCGCCGGCGAAGGAGTCGAGGGCGAAGAGGGCGGCGAGCCCCCGGATGCGGGCGGTGGACGCGGGCACGGCGGTCGAGGGGCGAGCGGGAGCGGGCCGCGCGGGGAGAGCCAGGTAGGCGGCGACCTGCGCCAGCGCTCCCACCAGAAACACGACGAACAGCGTCCGCGGATCGGACGCCAGCGCCACCGTCGCCGCGCCCAGGGCGGCCGCGAGGTAGCCCAGGAGGTTGTAGACGCCGAGCGCGCTCGTGCGCCGGGCCGGTATCACCGCCCGGGCGATCGCCACCTGCTCGATCGTGAGGAACGGGCC
>JAICGY010000139.1 GCA_025922915.1 Candidatus Methylomirabilota bacterium
CAGCGCCACCCACGAGGCCCTCGGCTCGGCACGCGTCATCGGCACCTGCCTGGCCACGGGCGAGGCGGCGGGCATCGCGGCCGCCGACCACGCCGCGTGAACCTCGCCGACTTCCTCCACGCCACGGCGGCGCGCCACGCTCCCCGCCCCGCCGTCACCGACGTGCGGTCGGGCCGCACGCTCACCTACGGAGGGCTGGCGCGCGAGGCCGACCGCGTGGCGGCGTTCCTGACCGCCCGCGGCGTGCGGCCCGGGCAGCGCATCGCGCTCCTCGCCCCCAACGGCCTGGCGCACCTGCCCGCCGCGTTCGGGCTCCTGGCCACCGGGGCCTGCCTCGTCCCCCTGGCCCCGAACCTCACCGAGGCCGAGACGGCCCGCGTGCTCTCGGACGTCGACGTGAACGGCTGCCTGTCCTGGCCGGGGGCGGCGGCCATCCCCGGCGCGGCCGGGCGCGTCCGGCTCGACGCCGGCGAGTGCGCGGGGTTCGGCTTCGCGTGGATCGACCGCGAGGCCGCCCCGCCGGCCGGGCTGCCCGCGCTCGATCCGGCGTTCATCCGGTTCACGTCGGGCACCACCGCCTCCTCCAAGGGTGTCGTGCTCTCGCATGCCGCGACGGCCGCGCGCGTGGAGGCCGCGGACGCGGTGCTCCGCCTCACGACCGAGGACCGCATCCTCTGGGTGCTGCCGCTGGCCTATCACTTCGCCGTCACCGTCGTGGCCTACGTCCGCGCCGGAGCGCACGTGCTCATGTGCCCGGACACGCTGCCGCGGAGCGTCGCGGCCGCGATCCGCCGGTTCGAGGCGACGATCTTCTACGCGTCGCCGCTCCACTTCGAGCGCCTGGCGAGCCTGGGGCCGGCGGCGCCGCTGGCGAGCCTGCGCGTCGCGCTCTCGACGAGCGCGCCGATCACCGCGGCCGTCATGGAGCGCTTCGAGTCGGCCTATGCAGTCCCCGTGGGCCAGGCCTACGGGCTCATCGAGGCGGGGTTGCCCTGCATCAATCTCCGGGACGGCGACCTGCCGATGACCTCGGTCGGCCGTCCCGTTCCCGGTTACGAGATCGCCATCCTGTCCGCGGACGGCGCGCCGCTGCCCGCGGGCGTCAGCGGCGAGGTGGCCGTGCGCGGGGCCGGCCTGTTCTCCGCGTACTACGCCCCCTGGCGGACGCGCGAGCAGGTCGCGCGCGACGGCTGGTTCCACACCGGGGACGTCGGCTGCGTGGACGCAGCGGGGGCGCTCACGCTCGAGGGCCGCACCAAGGCGGTGATCTTCGTCGCGGGCGTGAAGTTCTTTCCGGAGGAAGTCGAGGAGTGCCTGGGCCGCTTCCCGGGCGTCGCGGAGGCGCGGGTGTGGGGCGACCCCCATCCGCGGCTGGGCCAGGTGCCGCGCGCCGAGGTCGCGCTCGCCCCCGGCGGCTGCGACCTGGACGGGCTGCGCGCCCACTGCGCCCGCACGCTGTCGCCCTACAAGGTGCCGGTCGACATCGCCGTCGTCCCGGCCGTCGCCCGCACCCCGGGCGGCAAGATCCTCCGGCGATGAGCGCCGCGCCGCCGCTGCGCGCGGCCATCCTCGGCGCCGGTCCCGCGGGCGCGGCGCTCGCGGTCCTGCTCGCCCGGCGCGGGGCGCAGATCACCCTCTTCGACGACGATCACCGGCCGGCGCTGCTGGTCGGGGAGTCGCTGGTGCCCGCCGCGATCCCCATCCTGAAAACCCTGGGCGTCGAGGACGAGACCGCGACCTTCAGCTGCGTGAAGCCCGGCGTCTCCTTCGTCTGGTCGCCGGCGGACCGGTTCGCGTTCACGTTCGCGCGCTTCGCGCCCGACGTCTTCCCGTACGCGTACAACATCCCGCGCCCGCGGTTCGACGAGTCGCTCGCCCGGCAGGCCGATGCGGCCGGTGCCGTCCGCGTCGTCGCGCGCGCGCGGCTCGTCCCGGCCGCGCCCGACGGGCGCGGAGGCGAGCTGGCCCTCGCGCCCGAGACCCTGGCGGCCGCACCGCACCTGGACGGGCGGCAGCCGGACCTCATCGTGGACGCCACCGGCCGGGCGCGGCACACCAGCCGGGTCCTCGGCATCGCGGCCCGCGTCGGACCGCGCAAGGACGCGGCGCACTTCGCGCACTTCGACGGCTTCCGCTGGGACGATGCGCCGGGGCAGGTGCTCGTCGCGCCCCTGGGGGCCGGCGGGTGGAGCTGGTGCATCCCGCTCCGGGACCGCCTCTCCGTCGGGATCGTGCTCAACCAGCAGGACGCTGCCCGCCTGGGCCGGACCCCCGAGGAGCGGCTCGCGGCCGGCATCGCGACCGACCGCTGGCTCGCCTCGGTCGTGGGCGGCGGCGCGCGCCTGACGCCGGTCGCCAGCTACACCAACTACCAGCTGATCTCGGAGCGCGCCGTGGGCCCCGGCTGGGTGGCCGTGGGCGACGCGTTCGGCTTCGTCGATCCCATGCTCTCCCCGGGTGTCTTTCTCGCCCTGCGCTCGGCGCAGCTCGTCGCCGACGCGCTGGCGCCCGTGCTCGACCGGCGCGTGCCGGCAGCGCCCGACCGGCTGGCCACGCTGCTGCGCCCGTACGCCGTCGAGCACTCGGCGGCGCTGACCGCGTGGTCCGCGCTGATCGAGCTCTTCTACGACGGCCGCATGCTTGCCCTCATGGCCGCCGGCCGGGACTGGATGGCGAACGGCTCCGGCCGCGTGAAGCGGGCGGTGCAGCATCACATCGAGCGCCACATCGCGCTGCAGGCGAGCGGGGCCGCGACCACCTCGCGCTACAGCCGCGGGCTTCTCCGCTTCCTGGCCCGCTACGGGCTGCGCGGCATCTCGCCCGCCGCCATGTCGCTCCGCTGACCGGGCCGGGTGGCCAGGTACTCGCTGAAGGTGCCGGCGACGACGTGGCGGGCCGGGTCGGCGAAGCCGGCCTCGCGAAGGGCGTCGAGGATCGCGGCCGGGGGCACGCAGGCCGCGATCGTGTCCCAGTAGTAGCGGGTGAGCATGCGCGCGTGGCGGTTGCGGGTGCGCAGCGCCATGACGAGGGGCAGGACCTGCGTGAGATAGAGGCGCAGGGCGCCCCGGCGCGCGGCCGACGGGGCGCTCGAGATCTCGAGGACGAGCAGCCGCCCGCCCGGACGCAGCACGCGGAAACATTCCCGGAAGGCCACCTCCAGGTCGGCCACGTGGCGCAGCGCGTAGCCGAGCGTCACGAGATCGAAGCGCTCGCTCGCGAACGGCAGGTGCTCCCCGCGCCCCTGCACCAGCGGGGCGGCCAGCCGCTTGCGCGCCTCGCGCAGCATCCCGCCGCTCGGGTCGAGCCCTACGACGGCGCGCGCGTCGCCCAGGATGCGCGCCGCCGAGCGCGCGACGAGGCCCGTGCCCGTCGCCACGTCGAGGAGCCGCATGCCCGGCCGTAGCCCGGCGCGCTCCAGGGCCCGGCGCCGGTACCACTGGCCGGACCCGAGGGACATGAGCCGGCACACCTCGTCGTAGTGCCGGGCCGCGCCGTCGAAGAGCGCGACGACGAACCGCTGCCGCTCGGCCTCGCCGGCGTAGTAGCGCTCGAGGACGGGATGCGGCGCGCCCGGCACGGTCAGACGCCGCTCACGCCGGGCGGGTGGCGCCGAGCGCCGCGGCGTAGAAGGTCGGGAAGACCTCGCGCACGCGCGCGATGTCCGGGAGCACGCGGACGTCGGCGAACCCGGCGGTCTCGAGGGCGGCCGTCCACTGCCCCGGGGTGAGGAAGCCGCCGTTGGGCCGCCAGCCCGGCTCGAGCCGCGGCGCGCGGAACGTCTCGAGGAGGTTGAAGACGAACTCGGGGTAGATCGTCTGCCCGGCCACCGGCCGCACACACTCCGAGACGACGAGCCGGCCCCCCGGCTCCAGCACCCGTCGCACCTCCGCGAGCGTGAAGGCCAGGTCGTGCGCCACGTGCAGGGTGTTGACCGCGTACACGACCGCCACGCTCGCTTCCCCGACGCCCTGCTCGCCGAAGGGCCGGTTCATGTCGAGCGTGGCGAACGAGAGATCGGTGACGCCCGCGAGCCGGTCCAGGAGGTGCCGCTGGGCCCGGCGGAGGAAGGCCGGCACGAGCTCGGTGAAGCGGTAGGCCCGCACCGTGCTCGCGCCCCCGGCGGCGGCGAGCCGCTCGAGCGCCGCCGCGGCGCCGCTGCCGAGGCCGCCCCCCAGCTCCAGGATCCGGATCTCCCCCGCGGGCAGCCACGCCTCGAGCGCGATGGCCCCCACGCGATTGTTGACCGCGTAGAGGGGGTTGTCGTTGGAGAAGTAGCCGGTCCACAGAGGCAGCCGGGCGGGGGCGAAGAGGATCTCCTCACCGCTGCGCTCGCCCCGGAGGAAGGCCGGGTACTCGCGCGCGGCCGTTTCCGCCAGCGTGTAGGACGGCAGGCAGGCAGGGTCGTGACGGCGCTGCTCGTCCAGCACCGGGCCCGGGTCGAGGGCGGGAAGCGGCCGGGCGGCCCGGAAGCGCGGCCCGCCCGGGCCGTCCTCGGCGACGAGGAGCCCGCGCGCGGCGAGGTGACGCAGCATCCAGCCCACCGCGACCGCGCTGCGGCGCGGCTCGAGAGCGGCCCGGGCCACGACGTCCTCGACCGCGCCCCACACGGAGAGCACGGGCTCCAGCTTCGCCCGGGCGCAGACCTGGATCGCGAGGCGGGCGACGTACTCGTCGAAGAGGAGGTGCGACCGGGTGAAGCCGGGATGGAACAGCGGCACCAGGGGCGCTGGCAGCACCCGGGCGACCCGGGCGGCGACGTCGGCGATCGCGTCGAGATCCGCGACCCCCGTGGCAGACTCGCTCACGGCGCCGGCTCCCCGACAGGGGCCCAGACGTCGAAGAAGTTGAACCACTGCGTGGGATGCGCCCCCACCGTCCGCTCGAGGAGACTCACCCAGGCGCGCGCCGCCTCCTCTTCCCCGCCGCGCGCAACCACCAGCGGCGCACCGATCGTCACCTGGTAGCGGTGACCCGGCCCGAGCAGGCAGAAGGCGGGCACGACGGGGACGCCGGCCGCCCGCGCGAGGACGAAGGGGCCGAGGGGGAACGGCGCCGGACGTCCGAAGAAGGGGAGCGACACGTCGCCCCGCGTGCCGAGGGCGCGGTCGCCCTGCAGCGCCACCACTTCCCCGCGGCGGAGCGCCGCCATCAGCTCGACGCCGACACCGGGATGCGCGCGCGGCACGAATCGCATGCCGTCGCCGTCACGACGCACCCACCGCTCCAGCTCGGGCGCCTCGTCGGGCGACACGACGACGTGGGTCCGCCGTGCCGAGCGCGTGGCGAGGAGCCGCCCGGCGAGCTCCCAGTTGCCGAGGTGCGCCGTCACCGACACGATGCCGCCGGCGAGCCCGGCCAGATGCTCGGCCCCGCTCACCCCGGCGACGTGGGCGAGCAGCCGCGACGGCGACCCGCGGTTCGTCGAGACGAGATCGCTGAAGCACATGGCGAAGTCGCGGAAGACGTGCGCGGTCAATGCCTCCAGGCGCGGGCCGGAGGCGCCGGTGACGATCGCCAGCGTGCGCCGGACGACCGCGCGCTCCTCGGGCAGGAAGCGCGCCCCGAGCGCTCCGAGCCGCCGCGCCAGCGCGAGGCGCATGCGGCGCGGGCACCAGCCGAGCGCCTCGGCGAGCCGGTAGAGCCGCCCGCGGTTGTAGGGATGCGCGTACCAGCGCGGCGAGGACTCCGCGTGCGGGGCGGCGACCGTCAGGACTCCCCCGGACCGCGACATTCGCCACAGTATAGTCGAGCGGGCTCCGGCCCTTCGTTGCGCCGCGCGCGCGGGGGACGCTAGACTCCGGCATGCCCGCTGCCCCGGCGCGCCGCGCGCTCGTCACCGGCGGCAGCCGCGGCCTCGGGCTGGCGGTGGCGCGCGCCCTCGCGCGGCAGGGGCTCGAGGTGGTCGCCACGTACGCGCGCGACGAGGCGGGAGCGCAGGCCGCACGCGAGCAGGCGCGGGCGGAGATGCTCTCGATCTCGCTGAGCCGATGCGACGCGGGAGCGGTCGAGGAGGTCGCGCGGCTCTTCGCGCGAGCGGGGCCGTTCGACGTGGTGGTCCACGCGGCCGGCATCACCCGGGACGGTCTCGTCCTGACGATGCCCGACGCGGATCTGGACGACCTCCTCGCCGTGCACCTGACCGGCGGCTTCCTCGCGTCGCGCCACGCGCTGCCCGCGATGATCGCGGGCGGGTGGGGACGGATCGTCTACATCGTGTCGCCGACCGCCCTCGTGGGCCGTCGAGGCCAGAGCAACTACGCGGCGGCCAAGAGCGGCCTGATCGGCCTCTGCCGCGCGCTGGCGCGCGAGGTCGGGGCGCACGGCATCACCGTCAACTGCGTGTCGGCCGGCCTCCTCGACACCGCCCTCACCGCCAGCCTGGCGGCCGAGGTGCGGGCCGAGCTGCTCGCCGCCATCCCGCTCGGCCGCGCCGGCCGCCCGGAGGAGGTGGCGCCCCTCGTGGCCTTCCTGTGCTCCGACGCCGCCGCCTACGTCACCGGCCAGGTGCTCGCCGTCGACGGCGGATTGACGTAGTCCCCTCGCCCTAGTCCACGCCGAAGTCGTAGACCTTGCCGGACGCCCCGGCCGCGAACCCGTGGGTCAGGATGAAGCCGTACTCCCCGGGAGGCAGCTCGGCCCGCGGCTTGATGCGGTAGAAGCCGCGCGGATCCTTCTCCGTCTCCACCTCGATCGTGTCCTCGCTCCGCACGCCCTGGCGGTGGCTGCCGCCGAAGGGCATGAACGAGCCGCTGGAGATCTTGAGGTTGCGATCGTCGTTGTCGTCACCGGGCTTGAGCCGCACCAGCGGGACGTCCGCGGGCGCGTAGACGGTGGCGAAGACCGGCTGGCGGTCCGGGACGCGGTACGAGGCCTTGCGGCCCTTCATCACCAGCTCGCTCTTGGACGTGAAGAAGGCGAAGTTGGTCTCGATCGACGCGCCGGCCGGCGTCAGCTCGACGTACCGGTCGCCGCTGAGATGGAAGATCGTGTCGCGGGCCAGCCCGGTGGCGGCGACCGCGCCGACGGGCGCCGCGGGCGCCGTGGCGGCCGGAGGCGGGGACCCGGCGAGTCCCGGGTGCGTGACCATCGCCTCGATGATCTGATCCGACAGCCCGGCCTGCTTGAGCGCGACCAGCCCCTCGGTCGTCACGCTGAACTTCGTCTGGCTGGAGCGGATCTTGGCCAGGATGACGGCATCGGACAGCCCCGCCTTCTTCATCGCGATGACGGCGTCGTTCGTCAGAACCTCCTGGGCGCGGCCGCTGGCAGGAACGAGCAGACACCACACGACGAGGACCGCGAGGACAACCGTGGGCTTCAACAGGTTCACGATGGGCTTCCTCCTCCGTGCCGCGTCGATCGGGTGGCGGGAACATAGCACGGAGCCGGAGAGTCGGGAACCGGCGGGCGGGCGACGTTACTTCCCGTGAGCGCCCGGGGACAGGAAGCGGTACGAGACGGTGGCCCCGCCCCGCGTGGGTACCGGGCGCCGGAAGAAGGTCGTCTCCGCCGCCGGCGCGGCGGCCGGCGGCCGCGTCGCGCTTCGCGACCTCGCCGGCTTCCCGGCGCGGGCCACCTGCCGGGCAGGCGCGGCGGCCTCCTGGACCGCCACGGCGGTGACTTCCCGGACCGTCTCCGCGGGGCTCTCCGTCGGCTCCACGAGCGTCAGGCCGACGATCTCGACGCGAGCGCAGGCCGCATCCCACGTCTCGCCGGCGAGGGCTCCCTCGACCATGGCCGCGGTGGAGCTGAACGGGTCGAGCGTGCCCCCCGGCCCCACCAGGACGAACGGCTCCCCGGGGTGGCCCGTGATCGACCAGCCGGAGCCCGCCAGCCTCGCTGCGAGGACGGCCCCCAGCACCCAGGCGCCATGGCGGAGGCGCATCTCCTCGTCCCACGCCTGGCCGCTCTCGCTCGCGACCCGGGCCCCGATGGCGCTCGCCAGGTTACGGGCCTTCGACGGCAGCTCGTCCACCGTCACCCAGGCGAGCGCGCCGCGATGCTCGCGAACCGCCGCCTGCCACATGGGCAGGTACACCTGCACGGGCACGTCCTCCCACCGCACGGGTCGCAGGCCGTGCGCGTGGGCCGGGGCCAGCGCCGTGACCAGCTGCCGCTCGAGGTCGGGCAGCCGGGAGAGCAGCGCCATCGCCGGGCGGCTCTCGGAAGGCGGGTCGAGCGTCGCCCGTCCTCGCACGGCGCGGATGCGCTCGGGCAGCGACGGGTGCGTGTCGTAAGCATCGTGCCGGGCGGCCCGGGTGGCGCTCACGGCGTCCTGCATCGCGCGCTGGACGGGCTCGGCCGCGAGGTAGCGCTGGAAGCCCTCGCCGACCGGCGGGAGCGCGCCGGCGCGCAGGACCGGAACGACCTCGGTCGCCCAGAACCCGGCGAACACGCGCCCGGCGCCGTGCACCTTCATCAGGCCGTCGACGACGGCCGCGACCCCCGCCGTCCGCGCGGCCAGCGCGTCGGCCATCAGCTCCTGGTGACGCGACACGGCCTGCGAGACGCGCAGGAAGCAGCCCGCGTACCAGACGAACGGCAGATGGAGCAGCGCGCTGTGCGCGGAGAGCCCCTCGATGGTGCGCACGAGCGCGACACGCGTCTTGTAGATCCAGGGGGCCAGCCGCGTGTCGCCGCCGTGGAAGTGGCCCAGCTCGTGGGCGATGACGGCACGCAGCTCCGCCTCCGTGACCGAGGCGAGCAGCGGCAACCCCAGCCCCATCACCCGCCGACCGCCGAGGCCCATCACGCCTCCCCGCTGCGTGACCCAGGCGTTCACCTCGGGCACCAGGTAGACCTCGGCCGGCATCGGCTGCCCCGTCGCCGTCGCCACCTCCCGGATCAGCGCGAAGAGCCGCGGCTCGACCTGAGGCGTGAGCAGCGGACCGGGAGGCGTGAAGCGATCGGCTCGCGGCACGAGCGCCCACAGGATGATGCCGGCGCCGACGAGGCAGAAGACGGCCAGCCGGAGGTGCAGGCGCCCGGCATGAACGAGCTCCGCGTACGGGACGTAGAGCAGCCCGGCCACGATCGCCAGGGCCCCCACGTAGAACCCCGCCGTGAGAGCGAGCGCCACCCCGGCGCGGAAGGTGATCGAGGCGGTGAAGCGGCGGCCCGCGACGACAGGATTGCCCGCCCGCTTCCCGGCAGCGCGTGACGGGGGAACGAACGGCTGGACGGCGGCGCCCATGCCGCGCGCGACAGCAGGGGCGATGCCAGGCCGGAAGTCTGCGATCAGGAAGGTGTACGGACGCCGGGCCGCGGGCAGCGTGGCACGGCCTGGTCAATCTGGCCTGCGGTAGAGGCCTCTCTACCGCCTGGACCGATCGGGCCGATCCGCCTCCCGCGACGCACCAGGGCGGACGGCCGGGCGGCCCGGCGCCGTGCGCGACGAGCCTGATCGGACCTCGCTGCCTCGCGTCGAGTCACGCGGCTCGGGCCGGGCATCGATGCGGCCGGGCGCCGGACGCGACGCCG
>JAICGY010000140.1 GCA_025922915.1 Candidatus Methylomirabilota bacterium
TATACAGGAGACGAGTCGAGAGCGCTTCCGGCCGCGGCCTAGTCGAACGAGGGCGCCGCCGCCGGCCCCTCCTTCTTCTCCGGTCCCTCGGTCATCGTCGCCTCCGTCAGCAGCAGCAGGCTCGCGGCCGACACGGCGTTCTCGAGCGCGACGCGGACCACCTTGGTCGGGTCGATGATGCCGGCCTCGATCAGGTCCACCCATTCCTTGCGGGCCGCGTCGAACCCGACCGTCCCCTGCTCGGCCCGCATGCGCTGTACCACCACCCCGCCGTCGACGGCCGAGTTCTCGGCGATCTGCCGGGTCGGCGCCTCGAGCGCGCGCCGGAGGATGGTCAGGCCGGTCCGCTCGTCGCCCTCCGCCTTGGCCTCCTCCTGCTCGATCGGCGCGATCGCGCGGAGCAGCGCCAGGCCGCCCCCCGGCACGATGCCCTCCGCCACCGCGGCCTTCGTGGCGTTGATGGCGTCGTCGAGCGCCTCGTGGCGGCTCTTCATCTCCGCCTCCGACGGCGCGCCGACCCGGATGACCGCGACGCCGCCCGAGAGCCGGGCCAGCCGCTCCTCCAGCTTCTCGCGGTCGTAGTCGCTCGTCGTCTTGGCGATCTGCTGGCGGAGCTGCTGCTTGCGGCCCTCGATCGCCGCCTTGTCCCCGGCCCCCCCGATGAGCGTCGTGTTGTCGCGGTCGACGACCACCCGGCTGCACCGCCCGAGCTGGGCGAGCTGCACGTCCTCCAGCCGGACCCCCAGCTCCTCGGTCACCAGCTCACCGCCCGTGAGCACCGCGATGTCCTGCAGCATGTCCTTGCGCCGGTCGCCGAACCCGGGCGCCTTCACCGCCGCGCACTTGAGCACGCCGCGGAGCTTGTTCACGACGAGCGTGGCGAGCGCCTCGCCCTCGACGTCCTCGCCGATCACCAGGAGCGCCTCCCCCGCCCGCGCGATCTGCTCGAGCAGCGGCAGCAGATCCTTCATGACGCCGATCTTCCGGTCGGTGGCCAGCACCCGGACGTCCTCGAGCACGGCTTCCATCTTCTCCGCGTCCGTGATGAAGTAGGGCGACAGGTATCCCCGGTCGAACCGCAGCCCCTCGACCACGTCGAGCTGGGTCTCGGTCGTCTTGGCCTCCTCGATCGTGATGACGCCCTCGTCGCCGACCTTCTCCATGGCGTCGGCGATGAGCTCGCCGATCGAGGGATCGTTGTGGGCGGAGATGGTGGCGACCTGCGCCTTCTCGAGCCGGCTCTTCACCGGGCGCGAGAGCGCGCGCAGGGAGTCGACCGCCACCCCCACGCCGCGGTCGAGGCCGCGCTTGAGATCGATCGCGCTGGCGCCCGCCACGACGTTGCGCAGCCCGTCGGCGAGGATGGCCTGCGCCAGGATCGTTGCCGTCGAGGTACCGTCGCCGACGGCGTCGCCCGTCCGCTCGGCCGCCTGCCGGATCATCTGGGCGCCGAGGTTCTCGACCGGGTCCTTCAGGTTGACTTCCTTGGCGATGGTCACGCCGTCGTTGCACACGATCGGCGCCCCGAACTTCCTCTCGATCAGCACGCACTTGGACTTGGGACCGAGCGTCACGCGCACGGCGTCGGCCAGCGCGTTGACACCGCGGAGGATCTTCTCCCGCGCGGCGGACTGGAACATGATCTGGGTGTTGTTCATCCCTGTCTCCTCGGCGCGTCCGCAGCGCCCGTCTCGACCGCCCGCCGCCGGCCGGAGCTCCCCGTGATCCCGCCTCGGTGTGCAGCGGGGATGCCAGCGCCCATCGCCGCCATTCCGCGGACTTGTCGTACGTCGGGGATGGCCGTGGGGCGACGACGACCCGGGCGCGAGACGGCCCGCGCCGTGCCGGCCGCCCGCGGGCGGCACCGCGGCGACGAGGGGGGCGCCTCGCGGCGTTGCGAGGGTGCCGAAGTGCCGGTAGGGTCGAGACAACGCGGAAACCGGAGGTCCTCATGGCCCTGTTCGCGGTCGCAGAAGAGGTGATCCATCACGTCGGTGACGCGCGCTGTCCAGCCTGCGCGGTCGACTTCCCCGAGCCGTGCCCGTGCGGTGGCCTCGTCCACGCCGAGGCCGGCGACGTGGCGGCGGCCGAGGCCGGAGCTGCGGAGCCGACGTTCGCGAGCCGGTGCGACACCTGCGGACGGTCGCTGGAGGATCTGGCAGAGCGGCGATAGCGGCTTGGCGCGGGCGAGCGGGTGGGGCACCCGCGCCCCGCATGTGGAGGCCGCGCGACGCCACCGACACGTCCCCGCGGCAGAGCCCGATACATCGGCCCGGTCGTGGGGGTTCGGTATGAACCGTGCACGTCGCTCGGGCGAGCCGCGCGGGAGTGGCGGGAGTGATGGAAGAACACCCTTGAGCAGGAGGACGCCCTTGAACGCCAGCAAGGCCGAGCCCCGGATCGTCGTCGTCTCGCTGCTCGCCGTGCTCCTCGGCTTCGGCCTGCTCGCCGGGTGCGCCAAGCGACCCGCGGTGAGCCAGGCCGCCGCGCCCCCACCGACGGGAGAGACCAGGGTCGCCCCGCCGCCGCCGGCCGTCACCCCGGCGCCGGCCGCGCCCTCGACACCGGCGGCGCCACCCCCCGCGCCGGCGCCCGCCCCGGCACCGCCGGCTACGGCCGCACCTCCGCCGGTCGCCCCGCCACCACCGCCCGCGGAGTTCGCCCCGCGGGCCGCGCTGGCCGCCATCCACTTCGACTTCGACAAGTCGGACATCCGCCCCCAGGACGCGCGGATCCTCGACGAGAACGCGGCCTGGCTCAAGGCCAATCCGCAGCACCTCGTGCTGATCGAGGGCCACTGCGACGAGCGGGGCACCAACGAGTACAACCTCGCCCTCGGCGAGCGGCGTGCGCAGGCCGCGCGCTCGTACCTCGTCGCCCACGGCGTCGCGGCAAACCGCATGCTGGTCATCAGCTACGGCGAGGAGCGCCCCGAATGCATCGAGCGCAACGAGGCGTGCTGGGCGCGGAACCGCCAGGCGCGCTTCCTCACGAAACCGCAGTAGGGCGGCCGCATCGCGACGAGGCTCGTGAGCACCGGCGCCGTCACGCTCTTCCTCGGGGGTGACGTCATGACCGGCCGCGGAGTGGACCAGGCGCTGCCGCACCCGGGCGACCCGCACCTCCACGAGTCGGTGCTCACGAGCGCGCGCGACTACCTGGCCCTCGCCGAGGCGCGGAGCGGGCCCATCCGCACACCCGTCGGCTTCGCGGAGGTGTGGGGGGACGCCCTCGGGGAGCTGGCCCGCGTCGCCCCCGACGCCAGGATCGTGAACCTCGAGACCGCGGTGACAGCGAGCGACGACGCCTGGCCGCGGAAGGGCATCCACTACCGCATGCACCCGGGCAACGTCGCGTGCCTCACCGCGGCCCGCCTCGATTGCTGCGTGCTGGCCAACAACCACGTGCTCGACTGGGGCTACGCGGGGCTCCGGGACACCCTACAAACGCTGCAGGCGGCCGGTATCCGGACGGCCGGCGCCGGCCTGGGCGCCGTGGAGGCCGCCGCGCCGGCCGTGATCGAGCTCGAGCGCGGCCGCATCGTGGTCTTCGCGTACGGCTCGGAGACGAGCGGGATCCCGGTGGCGTGGGCCGCGTCCACCGGCCGGCCGGGCGTCAACCGCCTGCCCGATCAGTCCCCCGCCACCATCCGGGCGATCGCCGAGCGCGTGCGACCCGTCAAGAGCCGGCCGGGCACGATCGTCGTCGTCTCCCTGCACTGGGGCGACAACTGGGGGTATCCGGTGCCTCGAGCCCAGCGGGCGTTCGCCCGGCGGCTGATCGACGACGCCGGTGCGGATGCCGTGCACGGGCACTCCTCGCACCACCCCAGGGCCATCGAGGTCTACCGCGAGCGTCCGATCCTGTACGGCTGCGGTGATCTGCTGAACGACTACGAGGGGATCGGAGGCCACGAGGAGTTCCGCCCCGAGCTCGGGCTGCTCTACTTCCCCACCTTCGACGCCCGGACCGGCCGCCTCGCGCGCCTCACGATGACCCCGACGCAGGTCCACGCTCTGAAGCTGATCCGCCCGGCGCCGGAGGCGGCGGCGTGGCTGGCCGACCGGCTGGATCGCGAGGGGCGCCCCTTCGGGACGCGCGTCCGGCCCGAGGCAGACGGCACGCTCGCCGTCGCCTGGAGCCGCAACTGAGTCCGGGGCCGGAAAGCCGCTGTGGGATGACGCCGCCCGCGTGGCGAAGCTACGGCGCGGCCGTGCTCGCGACGGGCCTGGCGCTCGGGCTGAACCTCTGGCTTGTTCCGCTGATCGAGGCGAACGTCTTCCCGCTCTTCCTCGCCGCCGTGACGGTCGCGACGTGGCACGGGGGCCTCGGGCCCGGGCTCGCGAGCACCGTCCTGGGCACGCTGGCGGTGGCGCTCTTCTTCCTGCCTCCCGCGATGTCCCTGGCGGTCACCACGCCGGCTGCCGTGGCGCGCCTCGCGCTGTTCGTGCTGTCGGCGCTGCTGATGACCGCCCTCGCGACCCGCTTGCACCGGGCCCGCGAGAGCGCCGAGACAGGCCGGCGGGCCGCGCAGGACCGAGCGGCGGCGTCCGCGGCTGGCGAGGCGCGGCTCCGGGAGACGATCGAGCTCGCGCCCGACGGCATCCTCGTCGCGGACCGTGACGGCCGGATCGTGCAGGCGAACTCGCAGGTGACGCGGATGTTCGGGTACGAGCACGACGAGCTGGTCGGCCGCCCGGTCGAGGTGCTCGTCCCCGCGCGGGTCCGGACCGCGCACGCCGGCCACCGGCACGAGTACCAGGCCAGCCCCCGGGCCCGCCCGATGGGAGTGGGCCTCGACCTGGCCGGGGTCCGCAAGGACGGCACGGAGGTGCCCGTCGAGATCAGCCTGAGCCCGATCGGCGTCGGGCCCGACCAGCGGATCGTCAGCGTCATCCGCGACACGACGGAGCGCAAGCGGGCCGAAGCGGCGATCCGCACGCTGAACGACGCCCTGCAGCTTCGGGTCGCGGAGCTCCGGGCGCTGAACCAGGAGCTGGAGGCGTTCAGCTACTCGGTCTCCCACGACCTGCGAGCGCCGTTGCGCGCCATCGACGGCTTCAGCCAGGCGCTCCTCGAGGACTGTGCGGACCGCCTCGACGACGCCGGGCGCGACCACCTCCGGCGCGTGCGGGTGGCGGCCCAGCGCATGGGCGAGCTCATCGACGATCTCCTCGGCCTGTCGCGGGTCACGCGCCGCGAGATGCGCTCCGAGCGAGTCGACCTGACCGGGCTCGCCGCGTCCATCGTGGCCGGGCTGCGCCGGAACGAGCCCGGGCGCCAGGTGGCGACGGTGATCGCGGACGGGCTCTGGGCCGAGGGGGACCCGCACCTGCTGCGGCTGGCGCTCGAGAACCTGCTCGGCAACGCGTGGAAGTTCACGGCCCGGCGCCCGGCGGCGCGGATAGAGCTCGGCCTCCGGCGCGTGGACGGCCCGCCGACCTTCTTCGTCGCCGACAACGGCGCCGGATTCGACATGGCCCACGCCGGCAAGCTGTTCGGCGCGTTCCAGCGCCTGCACGCGATGGACGAGTTTCCCGGCACCGGCATCGGGCTGGCGACCGTCCAGCGCATCGTCCACCGTCACGGCGGCCGGATCTGGTGCGAGGCCGTCCCCGGGCAGGGCGCGACGTTCTACTTCACGCTCCTGGGAGGAGGCGATGGAGATCGACGAGAAGATCATCCTGCTGGTGGAAGACAACCCTGACGACGAGGCGCTGACCCGGCGCGCGCTCCGGAAGGCCAACGTCGCCAACCGCGTCGTGGTGGCTCGCGACGGGGTCGACGCGCTCGACTATCTGTTCGCGACGGGGGCCCACGCCGGCCGGGACGCGCGGGACGTGCCGCAGCTCGTCCTGCTCGATCTCAAGCTCCCCCGGGTGGACGGCCTGGAGGTGCTCCGTCGCATCCGGACCGACTCGCGGACGGCCCTCCTCCCGGTCGTCATCCTCACCTCCTCCAACGAGGAGCGCGACCGCATCCAGGGGTACACGCTCGGCGCCAACAGCTACGTGCGCAAGCCCGTCGACTTCGCGCAGTTCGCCGAGGCCGTGCAGCACCTCGGGCTCTACTGGCTCGTGCTGAACGAGGGGCCGCCGGCGGGGCCGGATCGATAGATGGCCGACCGGCTGGACGTCCTTCTGGTCGAGGACTCGCCGGACGACGCTGCGCTCATCCTCCGCGAGCTGCGCCGCGGGGGCTTCGAGCCGGACGTCCACCGGGTCGAGACGGCCGAGGCCATGCGGGCGGCCCTCGCCGAGCGCGACTGGCACGTCGTGCTGGCCGACTACAGCCTTCCCCGCTTCAGCGGGCTGGCGGCGCTGGAGGTGCTCCGCGCCGAGCGCCGGGACGTGCCCTTCATCGTCGTGACGGGCGCCATCAGCGACGACACCGCGGTGGCCGCCATGCGGGCCGGCGCGCACGACTACGTGATGAAGGAGAACCTCCGCCGTCTGGTCCCGGCCATCCGCCGGGAGCTGCGCGAGGCCGCCGACCGGCGGGAGCGCGCGGCCACCGAGGCCTCACTCGCGCGCGAGCGCGACCAGTCCCGCACCCTCCTCGAGGAGAGCAGCGCCATGATCGTGGGCCTGGACGCGGAGGCGCGCGTCACGCTCTTCAACCGGGCGGCCGAGGCGCTGACGGGCTACTCCCGCGAGGAGGTGCTGGGCAAGGGCTGGTTCGACCTCTTCCTGCCGGCGGACCGTGTCGCCGAGGTCGCCGCGGTGTGGACCCGCTTCCGGGAGACCGGGCAGCCGAGCGACTACGAGAACCCCATCGTCACCGCGACCGGCGAGGAGCGGCTCATCGCGTGGCGCAACAGCGTCATCCGGGCCGGCGATCGGGTCGCCGGCGCCCTCTGCTTCGGCGTCGACGTCACCGCCCGCCAGCGCGCCGAGGAGGAGCGGGCGGCGCTCGAGCTGCTGGCGCGCCGCGCCGAGCGGCTGGCCGCGCTCGGGACGCTGGCGGCCGGGCTGGCGCACGAGCTGAACAACCCCATCGGCATCATCTCCTCGCGCATCGAGCTGATGCTGATGGAGAGCGGAGAGGGCGGACTGCCGGCCGCGACCGTCGCGGACCTCCAGGTGCTGCACCGCCATGCCCAGCGGATCGCCCGCGTCACCCAGGGGCTCCTGTCCTTCGCGCGCAACGCCCCCGGGGATCGCCTGGGCGTCGATCTCAACCAGGTGGTCCACGACCTCGACCTCCTCGCCGGCAAGGAGGTCACCCGGTCCGGCGTCGAGCTCGCGCTCGACCTGGCGCCCGGCCTTCCGCAGGTGCAGGCCGACGCCAGCGCCCTCCAGCAGGTGCTGCTCAATCTCGTCCTCAACGCCCGCGACGCCATCCAGGGAGCCGGCCGGATCGTCATCGCGACCCGCTCCTCCCC
The DNA here is from genome assembly GCA_025922915.1 of Candidatus Methylomirabilota bacterium. Lineage (GTDB taxonomy): Bacteria > Methylomirabilota > Methylomirabilia > Rokubacteriales > CSP1-6 > JAICGY01. The sequence goes on from JAICGY010000140.1 coordinate 7,385, forward strand.
CGGGCCGCCGGCGGCGGTGCTGCTCACGGTGAGCGACACCGGCTGCGGCATCGCGCCCCAGCATCTCGCGCGCATCTTCGATCCCTTCTTCACGACCAAGCGGCGGGGGACCGGCCTCGGCCTGGCCATTACCCACGGGATCGTCCGCGACCACGGCGCCACCATCGACGTCGAGTCTCGGCCGGGCCGCGGCGCGCGGTTCACGATCACCTTCCCGGCTCAACCGGCGTGACCCTCGACCCCCAGGCCGGCCTCGACCACGGCGCGTGAGACGGCCCCCCGTGCTCCTCTACGCGCTGCCGGTCCACCGGCGGCTGGCCGACGCGCTCGTCGAGCGGACCGGCGTGGAGCCCGGTGGTGCGGCGATCGGCCGCTTCGCGAACGGCGAGCTGCACGTGGAGCTCGAGGCGGTCCCCGGCGGGCGCGACGGCGTCGTGCTGGGAGCGGTCGCCCCGCCCGACGAGCAGCTGCTCTCCACCCTGCTCCTCGCCCACACGCTCAAGAAGGAGGGCGCCAGACGCGTCACCGCCTGCCTGCCGTACCTCGGCTACGCCCGCCACGATCGCGCCGAGCCGCGGAAGAGCCGCGCCACGGCGTGGCTCGGGGAGGTCCTGCGCGCGTCCGGCGTGGACGCCGTCCTGGCGATCGACGTCCACTCGAGCCTGGTGCACCGGCTCTTCCCGATCCCCGTCGTGTCCGCCTCGCCAGCGGCGCTCTTCGCCGCCGAGATCGCCGCGCTGGGGCTGGACAACCCCGTCGTCGTGGCGCCCGACGAGGGCGCGCGCGAGCGAGGCGAGGCGGTCCGGGGGGCGGCGGGCATCGGCCGCCCGCTCGCGCACCTGACGAAGACCCGGACGGCGGCGGGCGTCCGGCACTCCGTCCTCCACGGGGCGGTGGGCCCGGACGCCGTCGTCGTGGACGACATCCTGGACACCGGCGGCACCCTGGTGTCCGCGTGCCAGGCGCTGCAGGCCGCCGGCGTCCGGCAGATCGTCGTCATGGCCACGCACGGGCTCTTTACCGGCACGGCGTGGGAGCGGCTCTGGTCGCTCGGCGCGACCCGGATCTACACGACCGACAGCACGCCCCGGCCGACGTCCCGGCTCGATCCCCGCCTCGCCGTCCTGTCCGTCGCCTCGCTGCTCGCCAGTGCGCTCGCCGCGGCGGGCGGCGGCGGCCCGGAGGGATGAGCCGCTCCGGCCGCCCTCACCACAGGAAGTCGGGCACGCGCTTCATGGCCGGCATCTGCATGGCCACCGCCTTCACGGCGTCCCGGTCGGTGACGACGCCGACGAGCCGGCCGTGCTCGACGACCGGCAGGCTGCCGATGCGGTGCTCGAGCATGATGGCGGCCGCCTGCCGGGCCGTGACCTCCGGGCTCGTGGTGATCGGGCGGGGGGTCATGGCGTCCCTGACGCGCAGGGCCTCCAGCGCGGTGCCGATCTCACGCAGGCGACGCCGTGCGGACTCGGACAGGTACTCCTCCAGCGCCGGGGCCAGCGCCGCGCTCCGGAGGTCGCGGTCGGTGATGACGCCCACCACCGCTCCCGCCTCGTCGACCACGGGCAGGTGACGGATCCGTCGCTCCGCCATCAGGTCGATCGCCGAGCCGACCGCCGCGTCCGCCTCGATGGTGACCGGGTTGCGCGTCATGATGTCCCGGACGTTCATGCCGTGTTCTCCGTGGCCGCCTCGCGTCCGCCGGCGAGCATCGCGACGACCGCATCGTCGGGAACGGGCCCGAACTCGGCGTAGTAGTGGCCGACCGCCATGAAGTCGGGGTCCACCACCAGGCTGACGAAGCGATCCGCGGCGCGCTCGAACTCCCGGGCCGCCGTCGTCGACGCACAGGGCACGGCGACGACGACCTCGCGGGCGCCGTGGCGGCGCGCGTACTCGAGCGCGGCCCGCATCGTGAGCCCCGTCGCCAGGCCGTCGTCCACCAGGACCACCGCCGCGTCCGGCAGCCAGTGGGCCAGCGGCGGGACTCCGTAGGTCCTCATGCGACGCCGGATCTCCCCGGCCACCCGCTGCTTCGCCGCCTCGACGTCGGCCGCCGAGAGCGCGAGCATCGCCACCGACCGCGCGTCGACGA